>JBAXTU010000039.1:0-2524 GCA_037130015.1 bacterium
TGAATTGGCAATTTCAGTTTCTTGGCCAAACTTCTTATTTCTGTTTTATTATATTCGCCTAGCGGAAATAATAAATGTTTTAATTGTACTTGTTTTAAATTATATAAAAAATAAGTCTGGTCTTTTTGTTTATCCTTTGGTCTATTTAAACTAAAAACTTTCTGCTTTTTATTCTTAATTCTTAATTCATAATTCTTAATTGATATGTAATGCCCAGTTGCCAAATATTCAGCGCCAAAAACCGTCTTGGCATATTTTAAGAGTAAATCAAATTTAATGAATTTATTGCACGCCACGCAAGGATTGGGTGTCTGACCTTTTTTATAATCGTTTAAGAATTCGTCAACGATTTTTTTCTTAAATTCTTTGCCAAAATTAACTTTGTGAATTGGAATATCCAAAATTCGCGCCACCTCCATGGCCTCGTGCCATGACTCCAAACTGCAACAACGATTCTCGCCATAAGTCTCACCGCTAGGAAACCAAAATTGCATAAACACACCCACCACCTCGTAGCCCTGTTTTTTTAAGATAGCCGCCACCACCGAAGAATCAACTCCCCCACTCATAGCCACTACGACTTTTGGTTTTTTTATTTTTAGTTTCATTTTTTACACAACTATTTTTAAGGCGCTAGGCAAAACACGAAGCTCAATATCTGGTGGCAATTCAATATAATCACCGTCTATCTGGCAAGACTTGCGACCGTGGCGTAAATGCAATTTAAAATAATTATTATCAAGAGAAAAAACATGGCGTGGCGGTTTTTGAAAAAGCAAAACATAAAAAAATGCTTCAATCAAAGATAAAAAAGTCTTGCTGGTAAAAACATACAAATTCAAAATACCATCAGTGAGAGAAATTTGTTTTTTTGATTGAAAGCCATAATAATTAAAAGCATTAAAAATTATTAGACTATTGCCCTTCACCCAAAAAGTACGGTTTTTAGTTTTAACTTCAAATTTAATTTTTTTAATTCTAATTCTATTAAAAATAAATCGTAAAGGATAGCCAAAAAAACCAAATTTACTTTTTAAATTTTTGCTGGTGCCAGTGACAATTTTAGAAATATAGCCAACAGAAAAACCCACCAAAAAATAATGCAAATTATTGATTATACCCACATCAATCGCCATGGTCTTTTTGCTAGTCAGCAGTTTTAACGCCGATTTGATATTAGTTGGAATACCAAGCGTCACCGCAATCACATTGGCCGATCCAAAAGGAATAATTAAGAGCGGTATGTTAATTTTGTTTTGCAGTATTGTACGCGCCGCCACCTTGACTGTGCCATCACCGCCAACTGCCACAACCATTTCACAAACAGACATATCGTGCGCCAAAATTTTTTCCTCAAATTTTGAATCCAGCACAAACCAATCAGCCTCAAAACCGGCTGATTTTAATTTTTCATCTATTTCCAGTCTCACATCTTGCCGTACAGACAAGCCAGCTCCTGGACTAAAAATAACTAAAGCTTTTTTCATATATATTTTTTTTACCACCAAACTTTTTTTATTTTTAATAAATAGGCTAGCAAGTTTGTGAGCGGATGAAGCACTAAAGTCAAAACAAAAACTGTGACTACAATCCTAAACGGAGGCAAAAATAAAAAATAAGTAAAAATAAAAAAACCGGCAATAAAATCCAATTGATCAAAAATCAGCCACGAACTGCCACTGGCAATTTTGAATCTACGCTTGAAAAAACTTTTTAATAAATCACCAAGAATCGCGCCCAGTCCAGCGAGTATTCCAAATACCAGCCAAAGCGATTGATAATCAATCAGGGAAATAGCCCTAAAATATTCTTGGTTCATTAATACGGCTTGCAGACCAGTAACCATGACGGCCATTATAACTGCTGAAACAATTCCCCGCCAAGTTTTATTCTTACCAAAAACAAAATCCCCTCGCCACTGGGCACCGCCATCAATGGGATGCGCCAAAAATTTCAATAGTTTTAATTTATCAAAAATCACCGGCGCCATATTAGCAAAGTAAGCCGGCAAAACTAGATAAACGGATTGGATAATCAAGTCTTTCATCTTGATTAGAGTTTAGCATTTTTTTGTATTTTTTTCCAGTCAAAAAGCCTCCCAATAAACAGGGAGGCTAATTTTATTTTTTTATAATTTTACAACCTGTCCAGGTTTTAAATCATGATCATTATGATTTCTTCTGGGCGGATGCGATGGTTGCTGGCGATGTTCTTCACGTCTTGGCGGTTGAGATTGATGCGGTGCCCTTGGAATTGGTCTGGGAGAATTTGGAGATTCAGTCTTTAAAGCCGACAAGCTCATGACTGGATTATCTTTTTTGGCTTCATCTCTTACTACCACAATATTGCTATTTGGTTGATTCTCGGCGCGCACCATACTATTTAAACAATTATCGCAAAAAATCGGACGCACGCCATCTGGCTTGAAACTAATTGGCACAACCGTTCCACAAACCGCGCAATCAGCCGTAAATGGTTTTTTATTTTTTTCAGCTACAAAGTGATCCGGTTTCTTTTCTTGATG
>JBAXTU010000004.1:0-59154 GCA_037130015.1 bacterium
GATATAATATTCATTGATTAACTCTAAAAATATCTTCTCTAAAGCGTCTTTTTCGAATTTAGCTTTTTCGGCATCGGTCTTAGTCCAATATTTCTGATAATTTTCCAACCATTTGTATAAGGCAATATCACCATCGCCGATTACTTTTAAAGGAAAAAGTTTTCTACTGAACTGCTTTTCTTCATCAGAAATTAAGGAATTAGCTGACCGACCATAATCATAAATGAAAGCATCTTCATTATTGCCATCAAGCAATTTCTCTAAATCAATGAAAAATAGATATCTTGATTTTCTTCTGGGAAAATTCATGTCCGGAGCAAAAAAAGCATAATATAAAGCACTCAAGCGTTGCTGGCCGTCCAAAACTATATGTTCGTATTTCGGCTCATCTTTATAGCCATAGATTGGCTCGCATTTCAAAAATGATTGATTGGTCTTGGTGGCACGCCAGAGAAGCAATGTCCCAACATAATAATCTTCAAAAATAGACCTGATTAATCCATTAACATCATTGGCTCCCCACTCAAACTCTCGTTGAAAAGACGGTATCGCATAGATGCCCTTTTTTAAATTATTCCTAAGTTCAGCAAGATGAACCTTATCCAGTTTTTCTATGTTTTTCATATTTTATTATGAATTTATATTATTTAACATCATTTAACTTCTTCTTCCTCGCCTCATGATCTGGCATATGAGCCTCCATCAGACTTTTCCAGAGTTTGCTATGATTTGGCACAAAATAATGCAGGAGTTCATGGAGAATTACGTACTCTCCCAGCGACTTCTCCATTCCTAGCAATTCAAGATTAAAAGAGAAATAACCTTTAGTGGAACAACTGGCCCATTTCCGTGCCATCGGACGAATACTGACTTGTTTTACCTTCACTTTCACTTTATTAGCCAACAAATATACCTCCTCCTTGAAATCTCTTTTGGACTCCCAGGTTTTTATTTGTTTTTTAGTCATAGTTTAGTTTGTGATAGGGTTTCAATTATTTTATCAGTTATTTTCTTTTGCTCGGACAAAGAAATTCCCAGGGCCTCCAGCCGATCATAGAGATCATTGCGCATATCCCTGGTCAACTTCTCACTAATTGCAAACTCCGGATATTGATCGATAATGTTTTCTAAATCATGGACAGCAGGCATGTCCATTACTTTTTCCTGCTCTAAGACATCGCGAATAAACCAGGCGACACTAGAAATTCCTTGCTTCTTCTGCTCCTTCTGCCGATTAACCTCTTGCTCTGACAATTCCAAAAGCTGCCTTAATGCTTCTTGCGTAGTAGTCTGTCTGTCGGCGTAAGAATCCATAATACTCTCTGCTCGCTCTTTGACTGAAATTAGAACCGGATCATTAGACTTCTCCTCGGCCAGTCTCTGAATACTCTTAATCAAGTTAATGATCTTAACTTCATCTGGCTGATTCTTGGCTTTAATCGCCTCAATACCTTTGGCGTCAATCTTATATAATTCTCCGCTCAGCTTAATTGGCGTACTCTGGATTTGCTCCTGCACCAACTCGGCTGTCTTCTTTTGAAACTCTCGGTCAATAGACACTTGCTTACTAAAAGCATTTCTAACCACTTGATACATGGCTGATAAAGTGGAGTAGTCGTCAACGTAAGGTCTTAGGAATGGGTCAGGTGAAATAATCTCATAAAGCATCTCTATCTCATTGTACAGCTTGAAGAAGGCTTTCCGTTTCTCTTCATCTCGAAAGTGATCAATTAATGATCCGGCTAAGCGATCATCAAAGGGACCAACTAGCAATTTGAAATATGGTTTAGCCTCCACCGTCAACTTATCTTCAAAACGGTTCTTAAGCAAAGCCAAATCCTTCACGATAGCGTTAATCTCATCACTGTCAAAAGATAATGCCTTCTCCAACTTATCGAAAATACCAACGAAATCCAAAATGAAACCATGGGGCTTAACCATTTTCATCTCAGCATTCTCATATGGTCGATTAACGCGGGCGATGGTCTGAAGTAAGGTATGATCTCTAAGCGGTTTATCCAAATACATGCAGTAAAGAATCGGTGCATCATAGCCGGTTAAGAGCTTTTCAGTGACGATAAGAATCTTAGGAGTAGTGCCGAATTTAGCGAAGTCTCGTCTAATCTCCCTTTCCTTCTGCTCATCGTGAGTGAATTCTTTTAATAACTGAGAATCATTGTTATTACCAGTATAAACAACCTCCGTCCAATCTTTCGGCAGATACTTATCTAATTCTTTCTTGTATAAGGCACAAGCTTCCCGATCCACTGCCACCAGAAATGCCTTGTAGTTCATGGGGTCAATATGCTCCTTGAAATGCTCCGCCACAAACTTGGCCACTTTCTCAATGCGACCCTGACCCTTTAAGAAATTCCTAGTATTAACTGCTCGCTCTAAGACAGCATTAAGCTCTTCAATATCAGTGACGCCATGCTCTTCGGCCAGATTTAAAAATTCACGCTCTAAAGTTTCTTTCGGTACCAACATTTCATTAGGCGCCAAAGAATAATACAAAGGTAAAGTGGTACCATCCTCAATGCTCTCGCCGATGCTATACTTGTGTAAATAACCCTTCTTGTCATGAACGCCAAAGGTTTTAAATGTTCCTTTGCCATGCTGAATCTTATCAACTGGCGTGCCTGTATAGCCTATGAAAGTAGCATTAGGCATGGCAGCCATAACAAAAATACCCAAGTCGCCGCCAGTGGTTCTGTGTGCCTCATCAATCAGGACATAAATATTCTTGCGTTTATTGAGATCAGCCGGCAATCCTCTAAATTTATGGATCATGGTGACGACAATACCGCGATAATCAGTTTTTAGTATTTTAACCAAGTCATCAATGGTCTCGGCTTTACGAACATTCTCTAAGCCAGCTGCGCGCAAGTTAGTTTCCATTTGTCCCTCTAGCTCATTGCGGTCAAGCATAATAACCACAGTCGGCTTGTCAGCTTCATTTGATTTAAATAGCAGTTCGGCTGTCTTAATCATAGTATAAGTCTTGCCACTTCCTTGAGTATGCCACACCAACCCCTTAGTAGCATTCTCATCCAGCGCCCGCTCCAATACTGCTTCAACAGCAACGGCTTGATGCTCACGCAAAACTAATTTAGATAACTGTTCGTCCTTCTCGATGAACATGATATATTTTTCAATCAGATTCAAAACATGACCAACATCAAAGAAGGTCTTAATCTTATTCTCCAAATCACCAACTTTATCACCCTTCCAAGCAAAGATATTGCGCTTGATTGTATTCCAAGTAACGCCATACTCCAATCTCATGCCTTCAGTAACCGTAAAAGCCTGCTCGACTGCCAATAGTCCCGGCGACTCTTGATGATATCTTCTGATCTGATCCAGCGCCTTATCAATTCCTTCCTTAGTGGTAAGATTCTTACACTCAACACTAATAACTGGAATGCCGTTAATTAAAAATACAATGTCCTGGCGGTTAGTGCCTCGTCCGCTGAAATAACTGTATTCATCCGTGACTTCAAAAACATTATTTTCCGGCTGAGTAAAATCGACCACCTTAACATTACGCTCCCGTTTCTCTTTAGGATCATAGGCAGTGCTCTGACCTCGCAAGAATAACAAAACATCACGATTTCCTTCGATGCGTGGGGAGAAATTAGGGAGCTTGTAGTCAGCAGGAAGCCAAGGATTGAATTCTAACAATTTAGACATCAAAAGACTGCGATAGTAAATCTCGCTTTTGTATGATTCTTCATTGCCACGCCTAAGATCGCTGTCTTGTCTGGGAATATATTGCCAAACAGGTTTCTTGCCAGACTTCTTAGTGGCATAGACTATAATCCTCTGTTGGACTGATTTTGCTTCAGTTGGTTTCATAATTTTATTTTAATTCTCAGGAAAATTATATTTCTGCTCACGCTTCTGAAACGCCTCTTTGCCACCTTCAAGAATCTCACATACATGCTGCCGTATGCCCTTACGATTAAGAATTGCTGGTTCTTGTACTGGGTCCAAATCGAAACTATTTTCAAGAGATCCAGAAGCATATTCAAATCTGAACTTCTTATTATCTCGACCAATTTCTTGGCCAGACTGATTAGCAACGATTGTCTCTTCTGCGTCAGCACCAACTACCAAATTCGGATTATGAGTTACGATAATAATTTGTCTTTGTAATTTTTTATCCTTCAAATACTTAACCAAGTCATCATATACCGAACGATTATCTAGATCATCTTCAGGTTGATCAAGTAAAATTGGCCACTCTCCATTACTTAAGTTGATGAGTAATTGGAGCAGAACCAAACCTTTCTTGCCGGGCGACATCTTATCCAGCGGATCATTCTTATAGAAGATTCTAAAATCCAAATGAAAATAATTTTCCATCAACTTAATAATGGCATCTTTAACTGGTCTATTTTTTATGGTATTAATTGAACCATCAAGTAGACCGTTAAATACAGTGACCATATTCGCTACATGTTTTGTCTGATCATATTTATAGACAAATTCTTCTCCCCATTCAGCTTCAACAATAATGCGCTTAAGATCATTTTTATTTATAAACTCCTTAACTACTCCTGAATTGAAAACGGTTTCATTAAAACCAACATGAACTCCCAAATTAATATCTGCGAATTTACTCTCAAACTTCTTGAACTCATTTCTTAGGCCATCGTATTTGGTTATTATTCCTCTATATAAATCGATGATATTGTCAGCTCTTTTTTGATAGGAAACCTTCTTCGTCTTCAGATTATTCTTTTTGATAATAATCTCATTGAGCTTCTGTTGTTCGACTTTAATTGCATCGGCCTTCCCCTTAAGTTCTGATTCTAACTTAACTTTAGTGAGTAAAGGTGCTAATTCTGATTTAATTTTTATCAATTCAGTATTATGAGTTTTGATTTTATCATCGACTAGAGCGCTTAAATTATTTGTTGCAGTTTTTAGGCCCGGAGAAAATGAATCTACGATCTTCAATTCTGTCTGAAATTTTGCCTTAACATCGGAGTTGTTAATATACTCCTGATATTCATCAACCGTACCACGGAGATCGGCAACAATTGAGGTAATACTACCTCCAAAAGTTTTTATAGTCCTCTTATCTTCTTCTAGATTAGAAATCTGAATTACTATTTCCTTTTCTCTGGCTGTCAGATCCTCATATTGTCTAAGCTCCTCAGTCGTTAGTCCTGATTTTGCTTTTATGGCGTCAACCTGCCCTTGAAGCGTCTGTACATAGCTCTCAATGCCCTTCTCATCGCCGGTTCGTTTCAAATCTTCTTCAGTCTTTTTGATATCCTCACGGTCAGAAAATAATTCACCAATCTCCGTCGAAATTGACTTAGCGTCGGTCTTTACCTCTGCGATAATATCGACATACTTGTTTCTAACTTCGTCATCTTGAATAATTACATCAAAAACGAATTCATTAAGAGTTTTACGGCTATTAACATTCGACTCTGACAACACATTTAAATATTTCTGTGGTATATAGAGAATTTTTCTCTCCCTTGATTCATCTTCCGGAGCTCCCTCTGGCATTTTCAATAGATTACTTTGGCCATCTTTCCATGTTACCTCAAAATTAAAATCGGCTGACAAGTCAAAATCATATTTTAATGACATGCTATCACCAAGACGATTTTCAACTTCTTGCTGATCAATGGTTTTGGCTATGTAATAGAGCAAGAGAGATTTGCCAGTTGATTTACCACCGATGATTGTCGTCAAATTTTGGTTAACTTCTATTGCTTCACTATTAAACTTTGCATCGACTGTATTATCAAGAAAACGAACCTTATCTATAATGTAGTATGATTTCTTATCGCCAGGTTTCTGCGGACCGACAAAGATGCGTTGCTCCGACTCATATACTAGTTGCTTCAGACCCTCAAAAGTCGGATCGGCTTTAATCCACAAATAGTTGCCGTCACTATCGCATCGACCATAATTATGCAACGACCTGCCGTCTGAGCTAATATGGGTACAAAACTTTGAGGTGAGCGCCAAATTTGTTTTTATATATTCAGATACGGCCACGGATGCACTATGATTTTGTGATTGTAATATATTAACTTTCTGATAATTAAAGATATCCGCTAAATGAGTTCGATCCGTAGCTGTCCGTTCCTGAAATAAGCCATTACTACTATTGCAATGCGGGTAGATGATTATTCCTCCATTTTTCTTAACCTCATTAATAATCTCCTTGATATCCGTGCTGGTTGTAGTCAATACGCCACTTCCATTAGTGCGATTGTTAATATTGAACTTCATCAAGAATGCTTGGATGCCTTCGGAAAATGTTTCCTTCTGATAAAGTTTTTCTGAAAAAAATAGTAACATGTGTATACCAGTACAGTTTATCTCAACACCTGGAATAATTTTGCACTGCGACTTTTCAGCATATTCAATAAAGGTGTCAAGTAAATATTCATCAAAATAATTATGATCCGTGATGCCGACACATTTCAAATCCGGATTGAAGGTGTCCAAAAAAGCAAAATAATTTCTAACATAATTAAGACATCTCTCCTTTTTAGCTATAGTTGCATCATTAAAATATGCTTTTGAGTCAAACCTTAAAGCATTCTCTTCGCCTCCGACTTTCGCTATATATTGTTGCCAGCCACTGAGATTTGATGATTTTATTTCTTCAAAATAATCACCGAGTGTAATATAATCATCATCTAGAATGGTCTGCGTTTGCAAATCCCATATACGCCACTCAGATCCTTTCGGGTATATATTATTCATAATTGTTTAATTTAACTCTCCTTTCTCCACTCATTAATTCATGAAGTAAAGTTTCAAATAAATTATCATAAGCTAGCAACTTTTCTTGAACTGATTCAATTCTGCGATCGATTACCATAAAAACTTCGGCTATCTTCTTTTGTTCTTCATATGCCGGAAACGGAATTAAAATCTTCTCAAGAACCGACTTACTCAAACGCTGTCTGCCAGTAGTGCCTTCCATTTTTCCAGCCAATCTTTGCCGAATATCATTTTTCAGTAAATAATAGAATAGATAAACAATTGAGCTCCTATCTTTGATCTCCTTGATGGGAATAACTTCGGTTGTAGCATAAGCAAATTTATTGTTTATATTTAAAATCGCTTGTTTGCCATTTTCAAAAGACGGGGTAATCTTTGCTAACAACAAATCACCGTTCTCGACATACGTTCCGCTGGTTATTTTATCTGCCGACTTTTCTAAAAAATTAGACACATTCATTTGGCCTATCGGGATATTGTCCATCGTTATAAATGGGATTAATCCGTCAACTACTATTCCCTTAGGTTTTTTTGTAAATTCATAAACACTGCCCAACTCAACCAGTTCCCAACTCTCCGGAATCTCACCTATCTCCGTCATCTTAGTCTTCTCTCCTTTGACGCCATGAGTAAAGAGATGTTGCATCATGCTTTGCTTCAACTCCCTCAGCTTGACGATTAATTCTTCCTGACCGGCGATAGCCTCCTGCGTTATTGTAAGTATACTTGCGATTGATTTCTGTTCTGATAGTGGTGGAATATTTAATTCAAGATTTTTTAATTTTGCCTGATTAATCGAACTTTGATTTACGGCCCTTGATGCTATTTTAATAAAAACACCATTATTTCGTAAATATTTGAAAATTAACTGTAAAAAATTTGAGTCAACAATTTCAGTGTTTGCCTTTAGAAGTAATAAATTCATGCCATGCAAAACATCTTCATAATCTCGATTTACTAAAACTGTTTTTCCCAGATGCACATCACTATTAATGTGGCTAAATAAAATATCATTCTTTCTTAGTTTGAATTTTTCAATCTTATCTATTGGTAGATTGTCAGCAAACTGAACTCTATTTAAATCCAAAAATTCATGGCCGATTGTTTCAATCCTAGTAATTTTATATTCTCCATTTACTTTCTTTTGTTTGTCTTGAATTCCATTTCTAATAACTGCTAGGCATTTACCTAGTTTAATAGTTTTCCATCCTTTTATTGTTGGCTCTATAGTCATATTAAAATCCTAACTCATTCAATACTTTTTTTAAATTATTATCTGTCTCCTTAGCTTTAATCTCAACCTCAGCCAATTCAACCAAAATATCTTCCACTGGCTTATACTGCTCTGCATCACCAATATGGATATAGCGAGATGGCGAGATATTATAATCATTTTTTGCCACTTCTTCCTTGTCTATAAACAAACTGAAATTATCTGCCACTTTTTTGGTGGTATAAACATCAGCGATCTTCTTGATTTGATCATCGTCTATGTAATTCTTGGGATCGCCTTTGATAAATTCCTTGCTAGCATTGATCAAAAATATCTTGTCTTTGAGCTTAGCCGGTTTGTTTTTATTCAAAAATATAATAATGCCAGGTGCAGTGGTATTGTAGAATAAATTTTCCGGCAAATAGATAACACCTTCAATTATGTCCTGATCAACAAACCATTTGCGAACTTCTTTTTCTTTATTCGTATTAGCATTGCCACTGCCACGAGAAGCGGCGCCAGTGTCAAGTACGATAGCTGCTCGGCCGTTATCATTTAAACTGGAAAGAATATGCTGAGCCCAGCCCCAATCAGCTTTACCGCCAGGGTTACCTCCAGGAAAACGGTGATAAGCGTCATTGGTATAGAGTTCTTCACTAAAGTCTGGCTGGTTCCACATTGGATTGGCAACCGCTCGATCAAACTTCTTGATGCCATGACCAGTTGAATCCTTAAACTTGGGATTATTGAAAGTATCACCCAACTCAATATCTCCTTCCATGTCGTGGATAATCATGTTCATCTTAGCCATGGCCCAGCTTGTAGTGGTATATTCTTGGCCATACAGACGAAGCGGAGCAAAAGTCTTCTTGCCTAGTTTGTCCTGTTTCTCTTTAAGAGCTAATTCGCATTTGATAAGTAGACCGGCACTACCGCAGGCAGGATCATAGACTTCCATGCCTGGCTCAGCATCCATAATATAAGCCATAATCATACCAACCTCGCGCGGTGTGTAGTATTCTCCGGCTGACTGGCCTGAGCCCTCAGCGAACTTACGGATAAGATATTCATAACTGCGACCGATAATATCCGGTTCTACATCATTCAAACCCAAACGCTTCTGACTGATAGCTTCGATAAGGTTAGACAAACGATTATCATCGATTTCTCTTTGGCCTCTGGTAGTAGCATTATAGTCAATCGTATCTATCACACCATCCAGCACAGTATTGTCAGCGGCGATTTCTCTAATAATTCTAGTTAATTCTTCGCCAATATTATTTGAAAGTGAACGAATTACACTCCATGAGTCTTGAGTTTCTGGGTCTTTAGCTTTTAGGGGAATATAAAAACGGACGCGCGAGTGATCGGCGTCGATTCGTTTTAAGGCTTCAGCCCGAGATCCGGCATTTTGGGCAATACGGTTAACTTCATCATCAAAGACATCACATAAACGTTTAACAAAGATCAGAGGCAGGATATAGTCTTTGAATTTGCCAGCATCCTTGGCTCCACGGATAGCACAAGCGGCATCCCAAATCCATTGTTCTAGGGACTTAACATGATAGGTCATTGGTTTGGAAATTTTAGGCATAAATATTGACTAGTTGAATTGAATAATTGATTATATTTTACTACTTTTTTGGGCTATTTGTCAAAAGAACGCCAGTAAGGCGCTCTAATATATTTTGCTATATTTTTCTCCTATTGGCACCACTTAATTTGATCGTCTCCGGTCTCTAATTTAACCTTCTCCATCACCTCCGGCCAGGTTAATATCTGATCAGCCAATCCGGCATCTATCGCTCTCTGGCCATTGTAGGTCTCGGCATTTTTTACTTTGGCCATTTGCTCATCTGATAAATTCCGTGAGGTCTTAATCTGATTAAAGAAGATATCGCCTAAATAGTTGGTTTGATCTTGGAGAACCGCCCGTTCATCTGCTGTCATTTTTCTATCTGGAGTAGCGATATTCTTATATTTCCCAGTAGTAATGGCATCATAAGCTACGCCGTCTTTCTGATTTTTTACCGTGTTATCATAATGTTCCATAATCACGCCTATACCGCCAACATCTGAGTATGAACCGAGATTGATTTGCTTAATACCGGTTAGAGCAAGAAAACAGGAAGAGTAACAGCTGTCTCTGACGTAACTAATGATAGGTTTAGTGGAACTGGCTAAAGCAGACCTAATAGCTTCGCCGCCACTTAGAGAACCACCCTGGGAATCAAAGCTCACGAATATCGCTTTGACTTGATCATTCTCCTGCGCCAACTTTAATTTCGATAGGAAGTCGTCTGATGAACTAGTGGTAATTTCGTCAGCAACATCCAATCTAACGGCATTGCAATAAGAATCGCTTTCGCCGGACCAATTCGCTAGCTTGTCGTAGATAATGATAAGAGAAGCCGTCAGAGTTAGGGTAGCAATAATAGCAATAGAAGCAATCTTTAGAATAGATACAAACTTTAATTTCATGAAAATATTATTAATTCGAATATCTCTGGAGACACTCTCGCTTGCTATTGGCTTTAATGTTGTTGATAGTGGCGGCCTGAGCTGAGGTGATAGTACAGCCGTTAGGATTCTTAGGATTGTTTAGCTCGCAATTGATATGGGCTCTACTGAACACTCCATTGGCATCATTGCGGCATGTTTGATAATCGGCAGCACATTGATTTGCCCATGCGACGTTATACTCATTATCGGCTTCCTGATAGCACTGATCCAAATTATGCTGCCGGGTTTGTTCATTTTGTTGATTATTATATTGCAGACTGCTTTGTTCCGCTCTGTTAACTTCAATATTCTTGTTTTGGACATAGTTAATCAATATTCCCAAAGCAATGAAAAAGACAATGATGATGCTGATAGCTGCCAAGACGATTGAAAATAGTCTCTTTGGCTGATGGATGTTGTTTGTTTCCGGCATATGTTTAATAAAATTAATAATAAAAAAACCAGCATTCAGCCGGTTAGTGAGAATTTACTGATACACAAAACCCCACGCCAGCTGGGCTTGCGCCCCATATCCGTTTCCAGATATGACCTATTGAAAAGTCGCTGATCGTGGGGATCAGTGTTTTCAATAGGTTTTTCAACCATGCCGTCGAATATATCAAACGGTTTAGGTCATATAAATTGTACCTAAATCATACCAAATCTCGGTGGAAAAATCAATAAATATGGCAAATCTTCCTAAATTATGCCATTTGAAGAACTCTGGTTAATGACATACATTCGGCACAATACACTCTTTTAGGCTTAGGCAGGTGCGGATATTGGAGGTAGAGGCGATGTTTAAGAAAAAGCCGATTGCAGTTTAAACATTTCCAGACATTAACGTTCTCTTTGGCTTGGTACTTCTTGAGGTGATAAATCTTAGGCATAAAATGATTGGTTAATAATAAACGGCAGAAAGATTGCTATTCTTCCTGCCGTTTATTTTTTTATTAAATATTGCGCACGAATTTACAGCTCGGATAATTTGAACAGCCCATAAAAGTACTGCCAGTCTTACTTCTTCGCTCTCTAAGATCACCACCACATCTTGGACAAGAACTATCAGCAGGGGGAAACAAATTAGCAGAATGAACGGAAGATACTGGGGACTTGGCAGTGTCGGCATGAGGGGTTAATTCGCCATTGAGGCTGGCTCGTAATTCGTTGTAGAGCTTAGTGCCTTCTTCAGTCGTATCACAGCGGATATTCACCATTGTAGAGCGTTCCATAACCTGGTTGTCAGAGTTGCGCTTAATCGTGTAGTTGATCTGAATTTTATTGTAGTCGTTGATCGTCATACGGTTGCATAGTTATTATTTAAATTCTGCTTCAGCTTGTTGGGCAAACAGAAGCAGGGCTCCCAATCGTTGATGAGAGTATAAAAAGAACCGAAGTAGTAAACGGCGGTGGATTTGGAGGGAAGAGATAAAGAATCGCCGTTAATGTCGGAAATCATAAATGGCCTGCCTAAAGCATTACGAATAAATACATAATCCGAGAACCACTTGCCAATATAACTGCGATTATCAAAGCATATAGAGGTGGGAAGTGGCGAGCGATAGAGGGAAACGTCAGAATAACCGAAGAATTCATCGTTAAAGCTCTTAATGGCGAAGTCAAAGGATTTAAGGTCATTAACGCCTTTTAGTAGTTCAATTAGTTGGTAGCCATTAGAATCATAATCGCAATACATATGGCCATTAAATTCCAAGGATCGGACTAGATTATCATTATGAAGTAGGACGGCTATGCCTCTTGTCATATAGTTACTTCCTCTCTGATTGAATTATGAATCATTGGCCGCTCATTAATTCCTTGGCATTTATAGCATTTAACGGCTAACGGATCCCAGCCAAAGAAACGGAGGTTGTAGGTGCTTATCCGGCCTCCACAGCGGATGCATTTCATTATTGGCGCCGGAGTACGGGACCAGTTATCATTTAGCAGTTCCGATAGAACTTGGTCGGTTAGAATTTCTTTGTTACTAATTTGATAGCGATTTAACTTTCTTTTGAACATAAATTTGTATTATTAATTTTAGTAATGACGACCTTACCCGGCAGATACTCAACGGCCAAATTATCACCGATAACTAACCCGGCAATTCCAAATAGATACATTGAATTAGTTAATCTGATCATTGGCGTCTTGATATTTCTGCTACTAGGTTTGTAGGAAACTAAATAATTCTTAATCATAGATATAGAATTAATTAATCCTGTCGCACTGGAGTGGAAGAAAAAATAAATGACATGTCTTCGGAATTTTCTTCTTCTGCCCATTTGACTCATCTGCTTCGATAAAGGTCAAGGACTTTAACGATTTCTCCCCACGCCTAACCCTATATCCTCGTTTAAGCGCCTCTCTATAAGTGAGAGTGTTACCTGAAGCCGGGTCATACTGCTCTGCCGCTTCCGGACCGAACCTCTCTAAGATCTGCTGACGGACGATTTCAGCAGTTCTTTGCGAACCGGTCCAATTACTAGCCATGGTCTCTGCGATAGATTCCATAGAATTGTTTCCTTTCCAACCAAAAAATCCGCCAGAGATAAACCAGCGGAGTTGATGGTAGATTATTAATAAAAACGCAGGACTAAATAATTAAATTCTTAATCCTGCGCTAATATAGTGGTAATAATAATTATTGAATCGGGAGTATGGGGGGTTGTCTGATTTAACATCCATAGATTCCATTGGTACCATAGGGTAACCATTCTACCTGCTTCGGCGGTCACTTTTTAAGTTTCAAGCCGTAAGTACCTAAGGCTGGGGAAATTTTCTGTAATTTTTTTTCGGATTCCAGGTTAAAGCTATTGGCTGACAAAAGATCAGAAAATGGCTATAATTGAAGTGTTATTAGGTACATAATTAAGTGTATATAATAATATACACTTAAACCGGTTCAAATGGCTTAATAAATAATAATCCGATTAATGGGTATCTTCCTTCAGGAATGTGCCATTTATAACAAAAATCAATAAGAGTCAGAGGCTTATGGAAAGAATTGATATCAGAGAATTGTGTTTTATCAAGATGCTACTCATCAAATGTGGCTATTTTGTTAATGAGTCAATAAATATTAGGGGCATAGAAATAACCTTGGGCATCGACAGAGACTATTTCATTGATTCCCTGCGACATCTGATTAAACTACAAATGATAGATTGTTTCGATATTGAATTAGACTATGACTATATAATCAATCATAAGAAAAAAGATGGGGCTCCATATTTTAGTTTTGCTCAAAAACATAGTTCTGAAGAACTGGAGATATTCTATCAAGATCCTACTCCTGATTCTGACCATGAATTATTCCGCGCCCTACAAAAAGAACTTAAAGAATCTATTACAATTGATGAATATTTATCATCATTTAATCTACCAAGGAACATTAGTGATCGAACTGATTTTCAAATAAAAATAAATAAAGAAAAACTTAACAAATACTTGGCCGATTATCTAACCGTATATCGTGAGAATAAATTTATAACGAATGAGAAATGTGATTTTAATTCGCAAAAAAATATAGTTTCATCAATCATAGCGGATGCCACTGATAAAATTATCCCCTTATTAACTGATGTCGAAAAAAGCAGCCCTTTTGGCATCGATATTACCATTGATTGCGAGAACCTAGATTACAATAAATTTGATATTCTAGAAATACTCCTAATAATAGAAAATGAACGGCTTGTCAAAATTACTGGGATTGATCTTGGCACTATTTTTGACTATGACTATAAGCCGGTAGATGTCTGTAATAAAATTGGACTAACTGTTGCTGACTATAAAAACAACAAACTCCTGCTGACCAATAAGAGCGATAATGCCATTAATTATGTTTTTCACGAATATGGCATGCATACCGGACATTTAACCATTGGCAACTATCCAAAGATAACTTTTACTAAGAAGACGGCTGATATCGTAAATTATTTCTATGAGATAGGCAAGTTTGATAAGGAATTCCATAACTATCAAGATTTCAATAAATTTATTTCTGATCCAAAATTAGAAGTGGTATCAGATGAGTTTAATAAGAAAATCCAGGAAATAAACAAAAGAATCTGCAGAGACACTAAAAAAGTAATTAAGGAGCTGATAATTAAAGGAAAAAACAAATCCAATGAAGCCAATATTTATCGTTGGCGTGGTAATTAATTCCATTCGAGGTTTATATCGCTGTTCATAAGTCTAAAAAGATGGCTAAATATAGCCATTTTTTTATTGGAAAATTCGAGTTTTCACCGAGCAAAGGAGTGGTTTTTTGACATTCAAATGCGTGGAATAATTAAGTTACAAGCTAGCTAGCCCGCACATTGACAACTGAATACTAATTAATAACACGCCAAGAATATGAAAAAGTTAACGCCTGGGCTGGCTATTAAATGGAAGTGTCTGGATTGCAATTGCTATTCCATGAAGGAAGCCAGAGATTGCGGTTTCCTTGATTGCCCGCTGCATCAGTATCGGTTAGGAAAAAACCCCCATAGGAGTGGCCATGGGATTACCGCCAACCTCAAGATGACTGATAGTACCAAAAAGACTCCAACCAAGGTCGACTGCCCAATCGTATCGGCAAAAAATGAAGAAAGTGGGGTCTCTAAGGATATGGTCACTTACCCACTAAAGTCGATTAGGCGGAATTGTCTGTCTTGCATGAATGGCAACCAGTACGAGGTCGCTAAGTGCCCCTCCCTATTCTGTCCCACCTACCTATTCCGATTTGGCCGCAAACCAACATTAAACGAACTTGATGATTATCTTAGAGATCATCCGATACTTATCTCTAGAGATGAGTCGGACGAATATCTGATTAGAATGAGCAGACTGCTAATTTCGGCAATAAAAAAGATGTGGGAGGATTACGACGATGGAGTTTAAAGTATGCAATCTTAGCGTTCAGAATCAGGAGAATTCCAAACTAATGGCCACGGCTGCCGTCTCTTTTAATGGCATTAAGGTTATGGGCTGGAAGCTGACTAAGAATCTTAATGATCAAATGGTGGTATATCCGCCTTCAACTAAAAAGAATAACGGCTATAAACAAGTGGTTGATGTTGATGTGGCGACCATGGAACAAATTACGGAAGAGATTATAAACGCCTACAAAGAGAAAATTGAAAATCCGAGGACCAGAAGTAAGGATCCTCCGCAATTAGTTAGTTTTAATTACAATTTGATGCGTCACTTCTATTGCGGCCATAAAAAGGAATTGACTGGCTTAAGAATATATTTGGTTGCCCGGCAGATTATTGATTTGAAAGGAGAGAACTGCGGTCGAGCTGAGGTAAAAGCATTATGCAAAATACTAAAGATATCAATTAAATATCTGCGCGCCCAATGCCGGAGATGCCCCGATCTCTTCAGTGGTTATAGCCAAAGATTCGTCTATTACCGCAGCTTAAGAAAGATTATCAAGTCCCATCGCTTAGATTCTAAGAAGTCTATAATCCGCCAAGAAAAGCTAAATGATCGCCTGTTAAGGTTCTTTTCTGCCAATAAACTATTTAAAAGCTATATCACGATGGCGGCTATGGAAAAAGATGTGGGAAAATTTGGCTACACCAAAGGACGAATCAGTTTTGGCAAGGTGGCTGAAGAATTATTTATCAGCCCAAGGACGGCTTTTAGTAATATCAAGAAATCGAGAATAAAGAAGGAAAGGAATATCCGTTCCTATCCGAAATACCATTTTCTTGATCGGAAGGCTTTTTACTATTGGATAGCAGATAATAAAGATCTGGTGGTAGATCCGGAAATCAAAGAACATATTGGCGACCATCTTTATAGCTACTTCGCCAAACAAACCAAGAAAGGTGATTATGTTCTGGCCCGGCGATTGCCAAACTTCTATAAGATCACAGCCGTCAGCCAAAAGAAAGGTAGACGCAAGAAAAGTAAGAAATAAGTTTAGCGGACGCTTGCGACCGCATCTCAGTTCCCGGAATAACTTGGGGCCAACATCCTCGTGATGACCTCTGAATTAGCTCAACTCCGGTGACTGAGATGCGGTCGCAAGCCCTGACCGTCCACAAACTTGCAAAGTACTATGCTCAACTAATCTACTAAAGCATAGCAAGCAAAGACACAAGCTGATGACAATATATTAGTGATAATAATATTCATTGTCATCAAAAAGATAGAAATTTCCTAGGAATATATTAAGTTCGATCAAATGAAATATCACACCAAAAACACTATGGAAAGATAGGAGTGGTAATTTTTTTGCAAAATGCGACTTTATCCTACTAACCTCGGTAAATCTCTATTATTTTAAAATAATTTAACAAAGTTTATGCCAAAATTTTATTGCGAAGACATCATCGGCTGGTGCGATGATGATCATTTTTACTGCGAAGATTGCCTACCCGATGATAAGGATCTGAAACCGATCTTTATCGATCAGTACGACGAAGATGAAATTGTTATTTTCTGCGATTGCTGCGGCGAACAAATCATCTAGCCATAACAAAAATATCAGTCAAACAAGAGCTTGATTAACAAAACCTAATAAACTAAAATGTAGGGAGCCGGGGCCAAGGTCGAGCCCTTCTTGTTCGCTCCTTACAATTTAAAGGATCCGTATGACTACACTACTGACGCCCAAAGAGGCGGCCGGTCTTCTTCATATTTCTCTTTCAACGCTTTATCGCTTGAAAGATCGGGGTTGCTTACCCTTCTACACAATCGGCAGCGGCATCAGATTTGCCATAGCTGATTTGGAGTGTTTCTTGGCGGAAAGTCGTACGGATCTGACGGGAGGAAAAAACTATGCCCTCACGAAAAATACGAAACAAGTGGCATACTGACTTCCACTTCGAGGGAAAACGCTACCGCATCAAAAGTCCGCTTAATACCAGAAATGGCGCGCAGGAGTATGAGAATATGTTGCTAAATAAACTTATTAAGGGTCAGCCAATCAGGCAGACAGAAGTAAGGCAGGATGTACATCTAAAAGACTTTTATGCCATCTGGTTTGAAAGCTATGTCAAAGCCAATAATCGTCCTTCGGAAATCAAAAGAAAAGAATCTGTCTTTTCTAACAGCTTACTACCCTTTTTTGGTTCGATGCCACTTAAAGAAATCAGTAATAAAAAAGTCGAGGAGTTTAAGGCGTTTCGGTTGAGGTCAATATCAATCAAGACGGTAAGAAATGAAGTTTCAATGCTTAGCACTTGTCTGAAAATGGCGGTGGAGTGGGAATACCTAGATAACATGCCGAGAATCAAATTGCCAAAAGTGCCTCAGTCAGGTTTTAAATGGTTGCCAGAAGAAGACTGTTTAAAACTACTTCAAGCTACAAGTGGCATGCTCCATGATATGATATTTCTGGCTTTGAAAACCGGCCTTAGGTTTGGTGAGCTAATTGCTTTGACTTGGGCGGACATAGACTTTGAACACCGAAGACTGACGGTCAATAAATCAGTAGTGCTTGGCAAGTGCGGCCCAACTAAAAGCGGTAGAGTCAGGTATGTGCCATTAACCGATAGTGTCTATGAATATTTTAGTAAACTCAGACGCAGTAATGGCTTGCTCTTTATAGAAGAAGATAGCGAGTTTGTTCGTCAAAAAAGAATTAACTATCACTTGGAGAGAGCGTATGTTAGGGCTGGACTACCAATCATGGGGTGGCACACTTTGCGTCACACATTCGCCAGTCACTTAGCCTGTAAGGGAGCATCAATTCTAGCTATCAAAGAATTACTAGGTCACCAAGATCTAAAAACGAGTTTACGATATAGTCATCTTGGCCCAAATATCACTACTGAAACGATGAAATTACTGGATTGATTTTGAAAGTTTGGGCACTATTTGGGCACAAGTTATATTTTCGGACAAAAATATCGTTTAGAAGCTAAGATCCAGTCCTAATAATTTATCTAAGATAAAACAAAAAACAGAGTATAAACTCTGCTTTTGCTCTAGCGGACCGGACGGGACTCGAACCCGCGACCTTCCCCGTGACAGGGGGACACTCTAACCAACTGAGCTACCGGTCCATAAATTGTAAAGCTAATTTACTTTTCTTAAATTTTCTATCTAAATAAATTACTGGATTATTATAAATATATTTTAAAATATTGACAGCATTATTTGATAAATAAGATAAACGATAAGCTCGACTATGATAAATTATTTTTGGACTTTTAATTAAGATTTCTTTTCTAATAATATCTGCCAATTGAATAAGAAACTCTTTACTACCAGAAGTAAACATTACCACAATATATTTAAAATGTTTATTTCTTTGTTTTCTAAAATAATTACTATAACTTATGCAACCATCGCCATCAAAATATCCTCTTAAATAATCAGCAAAATATTCATCGGAAATTTTAGGAAATTTTACAGTCTTTGATTTATTGACCGTAAATTCCAATTTCACCAAATCATTAAAAATTTCTTTACTGCCTAATTGAAGTCTATACGAATTTGGTAATTGGCTGTCAATTCTTTTCCTGCAACCGATCTTATGGCTGGATCCCATTACTAATTTAATCTTTTCCAGAATATCCAAATCATTTGAATTGAATTCTACATAATGCGAACCGCGCGGATTTATTGTCAAACAACCGTCGGCGGTAAAAAAACCTAAAACGTATGCCATCTCATGAGTCCAGCTTTTAAAAAAATCCTTATTTACCCCTAGAAATTTAGGCATACAATTTTGCCTATTACTTTAACAGAAATTATATTAACAAAATTTTATAAAATAGTCAACAGTAAAATTTCCCTTTGCTTTTATTGATATTTTGCTTATAATTAATAAACAAAATAAGTAAAATATATGCCTTACAAAAAAGCAATACTTACAATCATCACCATCTCGGCCATTCCTATACTAATTTGGCTACTAATGACTCCCCTGTCGGAAAGATTTTTTGACCTAAATGCCACTACTACCAGCCTGGGACAAATCACTGGACTACTAGGCATGATCTTATTTTCCCTCAATCTTATTTTAGCCAGTCGTTTAAAATTTTTGGACAATCTTTTTGACGGCCTAAATAATGTCTATCTTTTTCATCGTGTCTTGGGCGCTTTATCTTTTTCCCTGCTCTTATTTCATCCATTATTTCTTGTGGTTAAATATCTGCAAATTTCTTTGCGAAGTGCCGCTTTGTTTTTACTCCCCTCAACAGATTTTGCCATAACCTCTGGCATCATCTCTTTGGCTGGCATGATAATTCTAATCAGCCTGACCTTTTACATCTCTCTCAAATATCAAAATTGGAAATTGTCCCACAAAATCATGGTGCTGGTTTTTGTTTTTGCGCTTATGCACACGCTATTAATTTATAGCGACATTTCCAGAAATTTATTTTTAAGAATTTATATCCTTGGTTTTGGCATGGCCGGACTGGCACTCTCAGCCTATCAAGCATTTTTTCATAAATACCTTTCTAAAAATATTTATGAAGTCAAAGATATTACTCGCCTCAATCTGCAAGTGCTGGCCATCACCTTAATGCCCAAAAATCAAACACAAAAATTCGTTCCCGGACAATTTGTTTTTGTTTCTTTTCATGGAAAAAATATTTCTTCCGAAAGCCATCCTTTTTCAGTCTCGGCTTCTTATCCTGACGGATCTTTTCGTTTGGCTATCAAGGCACTGGGAGACTTCACTGCCATCTTGGACAAATTGCAAGTCGGAGACAGGGCCATAATCCAAGGACCGTTTGGCAAATTTTCATACCTAAATGCCAAGGGCAAAAATCAAATCTGGATTGCCGGCGGAGTGGGTATCACGCCTTTTACTAGCATGGCTCAAGATCTCAAAAATCCTGACTATCATATTGATTTATATTATTGCACGAAAAATCAAGCTGAAGACGTATTAATAGATGAGCTGAAAAAAATCGCTGAAACCAATCCTAGTTTTAGATTGTTTTCCTGGCACTCTGACGAAAAGGGATTCATTACTGCCGAAAACATCAACAGTCTCAGCCAAGAACTCTTGAATAAAGAAATTTTCCTGTGCGGTCCAGCGCCATTTATGAACGGCCTTATTAAACAATTCAAAAATTTAAACATAAAAAATAAAAATATCCATTCGGAGCAATTCAAATTCCTATGAAAAAAATCACCACTATTTCTTTATTTATTTTTTTCGCTGTTGTTGTGGCCATTCTAGTGGCCGGCTTAATTTTTTATCAAAACAAAAAAATATTATCAACTGATAATTCGCCAATAAACAACACTGGCAAAGTTAATGCCGCTAGCGTACAGCAAATCACCTTGAATTCAGCAGAAATATCCAAACATAATTCCAGAACAGACTGTTGGATGATTATTAATAATAAAGTTTATAATGTCACCAGTTATTTATCTGCCCATCCTGGCGGCGCCGACACCATGACTCCATATTGTGGCCAGGAAGCCACTCAGGCTTATGACACCAAAGACATTGGCCGACCTCATTCAAACAATGCCAGCGCCATGCTAAACGACTACTACATTGGCGACCTAAATCAAACTATCGGCGGACAACAAATTCAACAAACCATCCAACAAACAAACTCTGTCCAACCTAGCGGACGCAACAGAGAATATGAAGACGATTAAATCGTAAATAAAAATATAAAAAACATGGGGCAGACTTTTGTCCCATGTTTTATGTTCCAAATTATGTTATAATTATATTCATAAATAATCACAGTCATATGCACCAAAAATTATTCCCTTTTATTTTCTTCGGCCTAGTTCTTGTGGCCACTACTATTTTTACAGCAGAAAAATCAACAACAAAGATTGCTCAAGCACAATTTAGTATTCCACTAATTTCTGCGCCTACTTTTAATGATAATGGCACACCTAATATCACTGTTCAAGATCTTGCAGACGCGGGTTTTACTAACGTTCAACAAATTGCCTCCAAAGGACAAAGATTTAATCCGCCGATTATTTATTTTATAACCAACGAATCAATCTCTTGGACCAACAAATCTGGAAAAATGGAAAATTCAAATATCACATCAGTTTCTGTTGCTAAAATAAACAACAAATCATGGATTTTTAATGGCAGTCTGCCCCAAACATTAGACACGGCCAGCTTGCATCAAATTAAAGATTCTAAAGCCGGTTATTATTTTGTTATCACTGGACCAGATCAAGCCAAAATAGCCACACTCATGGCAAATATTAAATCAAAATTTTAAAAATAAACAACTTATGTCCAAAATAAAAAATAAAATAAAAAGTTTTTTTAAAATTTTAGGTCCAGGCATGATCACTGGCGCTGCCGATGATGATCCATCGGGTATCGCCACCTACACCCAGACCGGCGCGCAATTCGGCTATGCCCAACTATGGGTAGCCATTTTTGTTTTACCGCTCATGACCGCCACCCAAGAAGCTTGCGCCCGCATCGGAGCTGTCACTGGCCGTGGACTAGCCTCAGCTGTCAAAGAAAATTACAACAAAATCGTGCTCTATGCCGTAGTGCTCCTGGTCGTGGCCGCCAACACCATCAATATCGGCGCGGACATTGGCGCCATGGGAGCGGCCGCCTCACTGATTCTGCCAGTTCCTGTTCCTATTTTAATTTTATTTTCCACTATCAGTATTTTAGTTTTGGAAATTTTTACTTCTTATAAATCATACTCAAAAATTCTCAAATGGCTGTGTTTATCCCTGCTCGCCTATCCGCTCACCGTGATTATGATTAATCAGCCCTGGAAAGATATTCTCTATGCCACTTTTGTGCCTCAAGTGCAATTCAGCTTTGCTTTTTTCTTTATTATCACCGGAGTACTAGGCACCACTATTTCTCCATATATGTTTTTTTGGCAAGCTTCAGAAGAAGTGGAGGAAGAAAAAGCCAAAGGCCTTTGGAAAAAAATCGGCCGGCCAAAAATCGGCAAAACTTTTATTTCCCGCTTGCGCTTGGACAATATGGTGGGCATGTTTTTTTCCAATTTTGCCACTTGGTCAATTATTGTAGTGTCGGCAACAGTTTTAAATGCCAATGGGCTCACTAATGTGGCCACAGCCGCTGATGCGGCACGCGCCCTAGAACCGCTGGTGCAAACTTTTCCCTACGCCGGATTTTTGTCAAAATTATTATTTGCTTCCGGAGTTATTGGATTGGGTCTTTTAGGTATCCCCGTACTGTCAGGCTCGGCCGCCTATGCTGTCTCTGAGGCTTTTAATTTAAAAGCAGGACTAAATTTAAAATTCAAAAAAGCGCATGGTTTTTATGGCGTCATTATTGCCTCCACCTTGGTCGGACTGGCAATAAATTTTATTGGTATAGATCCTATTCAAGCTCTGATATTTGCGGCCGTATTCAATGGCGTAGCTGCTGTACCGCTTATTTTTATTATAGCCAGAATAAATAGAAACAAAAAAGTCATGGGCAAATATCGCGGTGGCAGATTGTCAAATGTTTTGGTTTGGATGACTTTTAGTCTTATGGCTACTTCGGCCGTGGCCATGTTTTATACACTACTAAGATAATACTACAATAAAAAAACAGCTTGGCAATCTACCAAGCTGTATTTATTTGTTTTAATTTATGCTCCGGGCACACCCAAAGCTCTGAAAACAAACCTCAAAATCGCATAAGAACCAAAAATAACTGCTAGGCCAAAAACAGCCCAAGTCATCATTTTTTTGCCCTTATCTATTTGGCCGGGATTGCCTTCGGAAACCATCCACAAAATACCGCCCCAAATGAAAGCAATGAGCGCCAAAACGCCAGTGAGACCTATGACCGTGGTCAAAATTTGATTAACCGTGGTTTCAATAGGCACATTTCCTGCTTTGCCGGTTAAAGGATTGGCAAGCTCTTTGCTGGTGCCAGCAGTACCACCTTTAGGATTGTTTGGAGTTCCAGATTGCGGAGTATCACCACCAGGTCCACCATTTGCAGCATCACTTGCTTGATCTATCTGTATTGGGTCATCAGTGGGATCATCTGGTATATCAGTCTCTCCTTCAATTTCACCTTCCTGAGCTAATAAGACACTACTCTTTTCTCTAGTTTTAGCGTTTGTTATATTAATAAAAACCCCATCCAGCAATAAAACACCAAAAATAATACAAAAGACTACAAAAAATTTATTTTTTCTATTCATTTTTTTATGTTATGAATAATTTACATATTCATTATAGCAAAACAACCCCATAAAAAGCAAAACACCGAAAAGAAATTAATCCTTTCGGTGTGTAAATAATGTACTATCCCTACAAAAAGCGTAGGGTGAACGATTTTCCTTTGGCATATTGAAAATTCAGTCCATAATTTCCATAGACTTCCATTTCTTTGCCAATAGGCGAATCAAACATTTGAATGCCTTTTACTCCAGGGCATTTGACTTCACCCTGTCGTGCATCCAAAATCATAAAACGTTGATGCGGATCAAAGTTGTCGCTCAGACAAACAACCTCATCCGTATAAAAGAACACTCGCCACGTTTTGTCCTGCTTGGCGATGGCGGCCTTGTCAGAGATCACCTCAATCGGACAATCCATGAGCAGACATTCGCCTTCAAGCCAAGTGGTTTTTTCAGTGACGGCTTGGTCAACATAACTGCCATCTTCATCGGCAAAAATTACATTGATAAGAGCTTGGCCTTTGAAAGACATTGCTGGCAAATCAGTGAGCTTCACCAATGTGCCTTCAGGAATCTCCTTTTTGGTGGCCACAGTCTTTTCCACGTTTTTAAGGCCAGTCCTTTTGTCGTAAATGCCGACATAGGCACGCTTGGTGGCTGTCTTGACGATGGCCCAACGCTGATCAGCCTTGATCTTATCAACCTTAGATTCTCTAAGGTCGTTGGTCGTGTGCACGTCAATCTTTGACTGCAACTTATAACCAAAGGCGTTGGCACTTTCTTGTTGCTTTACTGCCCATAAAACAGCAACAAAAGCTAAACAAGACAGCAGATAGATGCCTTTGCGAGCCTTGGCACCGCCATAGACTAACGAATAGGCAATGCCCATGCCAGGTAGTAGAAAGAAAAGCTCCAAGATAACAGCTTGAGCCATTTCTTCTGTGGGTACGGTCGGCAGACTGAATCCAAAGATAGAACCAGTCGCTTGTCCATACACCATTACAACTGGCATATTGAACAAAAAACCAAATGCCAGCCTTATTCCGACAAAAGCCAGAATTCCAGCAACCAGTCGCGCTATCTTGGCCACCATTCGTTTGGTGGCGTTGTCCATCTCAAGTTTTTCTAGTAAAAAGTTGAGACCGGCCACAAAAACTATCAGCGTCATAATATACGACGCGCTCAGTTCTCTGAACATCAACTTGGCGATGATACCAACCAATACTGCCACGACAATACTTCTCACAATATTCTTAACCATTGTTCATCTCCTCTGCCATGGGCAGTTTTTTTGTTTTTTGGTTTTTAGTGGAGAGACGGCACCAACCATTTGGCACCGTCTCAAAAAATTAGCGTACAGAAAATAACTTCTCCGCTATTTTCATCATGAGCTCCCCAGCAAAATTGCCAAGGATCTCAAATTTGAACAATTTGCGAAAGTTAAATCCGCCTATGTTCCCGCCACTAGCACCTCCAGAAGGAGGAGGAGGAGTACCATCAGCGCCAGCCGTGGCCGTACTTTTGTGGGATTCTTCCCACTTTTTCAGGACACTTTTCCAAGCATCCATAGCTTCTTCTCTCCAAGAGAGAATAAAGTATGGAACAAAGAATAGCCACAACAGTAACGAAATTAGCCACAACCAACTGCTGGGATAAACAATTGTCTTATCCTTGCCATCGCCTTCACCCTCACCTTCACCTTCACCCGACTTTGGATCTGGCTTTTTATTAAAAGTCACATCCTCGGCCTTTAGCTGGCCGTTACTAAAAGCCGATAAAACACCATCTCTTAATGAGTGATTTTTTACCACTTTGGTAGCAACTCCATCAACCTTTTCAAGTTGAGTTTCGGCCAATTGTTTGGTGACAGGAAAGAGCACTGGGTGCTCAAAAAAATTTATCACAGTCGCGATGCTGAAAAGCAACGCCACTAATATTCCTAACACCCCTCTAATTTGATTTGAGGCGCTTTGGTTTGATAGTGCCAGTCCGACTATTCTGCCGAACCAAGCACCAAACCTCAATCCTGGTGTACAGGCCAACAGTACCACTACTATTGCCATTACCGCCAAAAAACTCAAATATATCGTCATTATCTTTTCCTTTTCTGCCAGCCAAAGCCGGTCTGTTTTCTTGGTGTTAACTTATGAGCACGCCTGCTACGGGCCGACGCGCTCAATGTTGAAAAAAAACTACGGAGTTGGTGGGGTCGTTGGTGGCTTAGGCTTTATGGCGTTAAGAAAATTTGCCAAAAAACCGCCGGGAACCAACCCATCATCAGCAGATCTGGGCTTTTTCTTTCCGCGAAGAACCAATTCTGGATCTTTCTCGGTCTCACAATTTTGCAACTGAAAAATTAACGACTTAGTACCTTCAAATGGTGGCACAATATAAATCGCCGAGCCATTTGCATTTGTTGTCACTTCTTTGAAACTTTCGCCATCTCCAATATTGACCACCGCTCCGGAAATTCCTTTTCCGTCTTCAGTGGCTTGTATGGAGAGCTGATAACCAACCTCCGGACTTCCAGTCTCGGTAATCTTTAACCGATAGTGAAAAACCTTTGGTGCTGGTACAGGAGGCGTTGCCGGAGCTCCTGCGAGAGCTGGAACGACTGTGGGCAAATCTGCGCCACATTCGCAACATTTTGGTTTACCACCCGGTGTATTTTTATTACATGCCGAACAATTAACCCATGGTGTTTTTTGCCTTTGTTGAGCCATTTTACTTCTCCTTTTGTTTGTCCGTCATACGGACTGTTTCTAACACAAATTGTCAACGATCTATGCAAAAACTAGACTTTACCTGACTCCCTCTATTAACGCTTTTTACAGCTGTTTTTAGTGGTTATTAGTTCAATCTAGTTAATACATTATTATAGCATACATACACATTCTTGTCAATAGTAATTTGCCTATTTTAAAACATCAAAAAAATGGCTTAGTTAAGCCATAAATTGACTGCTGTCATCCCGACTGAAGCGACTCGCTGGTAGCGCAGTGGAGGGATCCCTTTTAATCAAATCGTATGATAATTAAATCTTTTAGAAAACACTTATTGTATATTTTTCTAATTAATAAAATGCAATCACTCTTGGCTTAAAGGGATTCCTCCACTCGGCCTTGAGGCCTCGGTCGGAATGACATACTAAGAGAGCCTATTTTTTACCCACATCCTCGCCAATATTCCCCCAGCCACAATTACCACCACCCCACTCAAAACCTGTGGCCAGCGCCAAATTCCCAACATAGCAGTCTCGTCAATACGAACAAACTCCATCAAAAAACGGATAATTCCATAGCCAGCCAAATATATCAAAACCAAATTGCCTTTTTTTAGTTTTTTCTTTTTTGCTAAAAAAAATAAAATTAAAAATAAAAATAAATCTAAAATTGACTCAAATAAAAAAGCCGGCCAGAAATATTGATTATTAATAAATTGAATCGGGCGGTGCGCCAAATCTATAGGAATACCCCAAATGCTTTTGGTCGGCCATCCAAATAATTCTTGATTAAAATAATTGCCCCAGCGACCAATGGCTTGGCATAGCGGTAAAATAACCACTACCAAATCAGCCAAAACAAAAAAATCTTTTTTATTTTTTTGACTCCATATATACAAAGCCACACCACCGCCAATCACGGCGCCATGAATAGCCAAACCGCCTTGCCAGATTTTTAAAATTTCTAAAAAATGATTTGAATAATAATTCCAATCAACAATTAAAACATCATAAAGTCGCGCACCAATAATTCCACCTAGCACTGACCACAGAGTCGCGTCATACAAATCATCAAGCGTCAAAATATTCTTAGCCAAATTTTTTAATAAAAAAATTGAAATAATAATTGACGCCACAATCAGTAGCCCATACCAATGAATAGCGACTGGACCAAATTGCAAAGCAATTGACTGCGGTTGAAAATAATGTAAAAAATTAAAATTCATATTTTAATCATAGCATAAAATGAAAAAGCGGGCTTATCTATATTAGACTACCCGCTTTGGAAACTTATTGTGCTGTGTCATTCACCGCTTTGGTTGCAATGCAATTATCCTCCTCGGACTATTTTTTAAAAATTCCAAGAATAACCCATCCTTGTTTTCTTACAGCCCTAAGGAACTTGTTGACTGAATCGCTATTTCCCAAATGCTTCTCATGGGAGTTAGGTTCACCATTGCGGTATTTGACGATAAACTTCATATCATTTTCTCCTTGCTTTTCCCAGACAAAATACCTAAAAAACAACACATATTTTTTGAATTTACCCAAACTTCTGGTGGCGGTCTGACTCTTGGCAAGAGTGCCTCCTTTCGGGTTAAAGAACATAAGGTGATAAATATAATTTTATCACTTTTAAAAAAAATGTCAACTAAAAAAACCACCGGCTTTAAACCGGCGGATTTTTTAAAAAAATTATTTTTTCTTTTTTCTTTTTAGCTTCTTTTCCTGTTCCAAAATTGCCAAAGTGGTTTTAACCACAGTATCAGGATTAAGAGAAATACTATCTATACCCTCACGCACCAAAAATTGAGCAAAGTCTGGAAAGTCAGAAGGCGCTTGACCACAAATGCCAATTTTTCTTTTGTGCTTTTTGGCCACTTTAATAACCTGAGAAATTAAACTTTTTACAGCATCATTTCTTTCATTATAAATATGCGCAACCAATTGTGAATCTCTATCAACGCCCAACGCCAATTGAGTCAAATCATTTGAACCAATAGAAAAGCCATCAAACAACTTGCAAAACTCTTCGGCCAAAATTACATTAGAAGGAATTTCACACATCACATAAAATTCCAAACCATCTTGATGACGCTTCAGGCCATGTCGCGCCATAATATCAATAACATTTTGTCCTTCTTCAATAGTACGGCAAAAAGGAATCATCACTTTCATATTTTTGAGACCATATTCTTTGCGCACTTTGACAATGGCCTGGCATTCAAGCTCAAAAGCCTGACGATATGCCTCACTATAATATCTGCTGGCGCCACGCCAACCAATCATAGGATTTGGCTCCACTGGTTCAAATTGTTTGCCACCAATAAGGTTGGCATATTCATTTGATTTAAAATCTGACAAACGGATAATCACATCTTTGGGATAATAAGCGGCCGCAATCATACCCACGCCTTCGGCCAACTTGTCCACAAAAAATTGCGGTTTATTTTTATGATTAATAGTAATGTCAGCAATTTGTTTTTTGACTTTTTGATCTTTTATTTTGGCAAAATTGATTAGTGCTAATGGATGCACTTTTATATAATTGGAAATAATAAATTCTTCTCTGGCTAGTCCCACACCTTCGCACGGAATAAACGAAAAAGCCAAAGCCGCATAAGGATTGCCCACATTCATCATAATTTTTGTTTTGGGGCGAGCCAAGGTTTTGAGATTTATTTTTTTGACTGTAAACTTCACCAATCCATCATACACTTTTCCTTGTTCACCTTGCGAACAATCAATCGTGACATTTTGACCGGTCTTCAAATCCTTGGTGGCCGTATTCGTACCTACCACGCAAGGCACGCCTAGTTCACGACTAACAATAGAAGCATGACAAGTGCGACCGCCAGCATCAGTGACGATAGCCGAGGCTTTTTTCATGACTGGCTCCCAGTCTGGATCAGTCATTTCCGCCACCAAAACTTCACCTTCTTTGAAAGTATCAAGATCTTTGACATCTTTAATAACACGCGCCACACCTTGGCCGATTTTTATACCCACACTACTGCCGGTGAGTAGCACTTTACCTCCGCCAGCCAGTCTAAATTCTTCAAGGACATTGGGATTTCTTTTTGAAGCCACAGTCTCCGGCCTAGCTTGGACAATATATAATTGTCCGCTCTTGCCGTCTTTGGCCCATTCCATATCCATGGGACGTTTGTAATAATTTTCAATGGCTAGTCCCCATTTGGCTAGTTGCAAAATATCTTTATCAGACAAAACATATTTTTTTCTAGCTATCAAATCAACTGGATGACTGACAGTCGGACTTTCCGAACCTTTGCCATAAATTAATTTTTTTACTTTGTCACCAATTTGGCGAGAAATGATTGGACTGTGTCCGGTGGCCAAAGTTTTTTTGAAAACATAATATTCATCAGGATTGACCACACCCTTGACCGCATATTCACCCAGGCCATAAACAGCATTAATCAAAATGACATTATTATTTCCGCTTTCTGTATCAATGGTAAACATAATGCCAGATGATGCCAAATCGCTACGCACCATTTTTTGCACACAAACCGAGAGCGAGATTTTTTTTCGTGAAAAACCCTGATCCATGCGATAAGAAATGGCGCGATCAGTGAAAAGCGAAGCAAAACATTTTCTAACAGCAATCATCAAAGCTTCAACACCCACAATATTTAAATATGATTCTTGTTGGCCAGCAAAAGAAGCGCCCGGTAAATCTTCGGCCGTGGCTGATGAACGCACCGCCATATCAAGAGAAGTTGTTTTATAAAATTTACTAAGTTCATGATAAGCTTTTTTAATTTCTTCCACCAAATCTTCTGGCAACTCGGCTGACAAAATCAGTTCTCGGACTTCAGCAGCTCTGACACTTAAATTTTTCTTGTCAGTGGTTTTTAGGATTAAAGCGATTTTGTTTTTGATTTTCGCGCTTGATAAAAAATAATCATAAGCCGTGGCCGTGATAGCAAAACCATTGGGAATTTTGACACCCTTTGGCACTAAGCGACGATACATTTCTCCCAAGGAAGCATTTTTACCTCCAACAAGCGGAACGTCTTTAATACCGACTTCATTAAAACGTAAAATTAATTTTTTACTTCTGTTCATAAAAACATGGACTATTTATAATATTTAAAATTATATTTCTTCTACTTTAATCAAATTAGATTGGCCCTTATAACCAAAAGGATAGCCAGCCACAATCACAATCACATCTCCTTTTTTAACTAACTTTTTACCGACAACCAATTTTTTAATTCTAGAAAGCAAAATAGTAAAAGAATCAGTGATAGCCACCAAATATGACTCCACACCCCAGCTGAGTGCCAATTGATTAGCTGTCTTTTTGTCTGGCGATACCGCAATAATGCGCGCATTCGGACGGAAACGAGAAATATTTCTAGCAGTGAAGCCTGAGGTGGTAGCACAAACAATAAGTTCGGCACTCTTAACATCTTCGGCCAAATCCTGAGCCATAAAACTGATTATTTGAGTGATTGATTGCTGATTTTTAAATTTGTCCTCTTTTGATTCTTGTTCAATAATTTCCCTCTCTTCAACTTGATTGGCAATACGATGCATCACTTCAACAGCTTTGAGCGGATATTTACCGGTAGCACTTTCTCCCGAGAGCATGATAGCATCAGTACCGTCCAAAATAGCATTGGCCACATCCAAAACCTCAGCGCGAGTGGGCAGAGGATTTCTGATCATAGAATCCAACATTTGGGTGGCCACAATAACCGGCTTGCCGGCTTTGCGACATTTATCAATAATATCTTTTTGAATGAGAGGCAATTTTTCAAAAGGTATTTCAATACCCAAATCGCCACGCGCCACCATCACACCATCAGTGACGTCTAATATTTGATCAAAATTATCCACGGCCTCACGTCTTTCTATTTTGGCAATAATACGAGTGTGCACGCCACTAATTTTGCCTTTAGCAGATGGCTTGTCAAATTTTCTATAATCTTTGTATAAATGATATTTTTTTTCCAAACGAAAAATAGAACGGCGCAACCGTTCAATATCTTTGGCATCTTTAACAAAAGAGATGGCCACAAAATCAACATTATTTTTGATGCCAAATTCCAAATCTTGCAAATCTTTTTTGGTGACTGGAGGACATTTTATTTCCGACTGAGGAAAATTCATGCCTTTATGTGTGTTAATTGTCCCGGCCACCAACACCTCACAACGAATTATTTTATTTTTAATATCCAATACTTTAAGTTCAATGGTGGCATCGTCAATCAAAATCTGAGCTCCTTTTTTTAAATCACTATAAAGATTTTCATATTGAATAGGAATAAAAAGTCCTTTGTCATTTTTTGCTTTTTTATATTTTTCATAAACCAACAATACTTCTTGACCGACTTTAACGCTGACGCCTTTATCACCAACCTCGCCAATGCGAATACGCGGACCTTGTAAATCCTGCAACAAAGCGATAGGTGTTTTTGTTTTCTTGCTGACTGCGCGAATATGCTTGATAAGTATCTGATGATGCGCATAATCGCCATGAGAAAAATTAAGACGGGCCACATTAAGTCCGGCCTTAACCATTTTTTCTATCATGACCTTTTTTTCCGAAGCTGGTCCGATGGTGGCGACTATCTTGGTTCGTTTCATTAAATTATAATTTAATAGTTTTAATAATCCAATCGCCTAATTGTTTAGGCATTTCTCCAACCAATGGCAATTCCCATTTTTCTCCTTGCAAGGCATTGATAATGCCCACAATAGCTATAATGCCAACCAATAGCCAGCCAAGCATCGGAATAAACATTAAGGGAATAGAAGCCACAAACAAAAAAGCTCCTTGATTGGCATGAAAACGGATATACTCATCTTTTTTTCTAGAGGCCAAAGCTACTATGGAAAAAACCCAAAGATAGGAAACAGCACCCCAAATTTTTTGTTCTTGACTAATTTTTTCTGTCGGCATAATTTTTTTTATTTATTTTTTTCTATTTAACAAGTTTAAAATCTGCATAAAGATAATTGAAATAATACAGCCGGCAATGGCAACAAAAAAAGTTTCATTAATTAAATTAAAAAATTTCCAAATATGAAAACCGTCCCAAAATCTTAGCACAGCAATAACAAGACCAATGGCCAGTCCAGCTAATGCGCCACTAATAGCCGTGACAGGAGTGCTGGCACCAAAATTTTTGAGCGATCGCCAGCCAAGAACAGCAAAAATAAAGCCACGCAAAATCCAAGCGCCGATTTCCAAATTTTCTAACATGGCACCGCCACGACTCACAGCCCAAGAGCGCCAAATGATTTCCAAAATTATGCCGGCAAGCACATACCATTTAACGAAAGAAAAATAAACAGTAAAATCAATGGGGTCCCATTCTTGTTGATGTCTTATTTCTGTCATATAAAAATATTATAGCACAAAAATAGATAAAAACAAAAACGCAATTACTTGCGTTTTTGTTTTTATTTTATATTATATTTTTTTACATCATAGAACCAAAATTGCCCATACCTGCGCCAGCACCTCCATGGTCATGCCCATCTTTTGAAGGCAACTCTACGACCGCACATTCGGTAGTTAGTATCATGGCTGCTGCCGAAGCTGCATTTTGCAAAGCTGATCTGGTCACCTTGGTCGGATCAATAATACCCAAGGCAATTAAATCTTCATACTGACCATTTAGAGCATTATAACCAATATTAGTATCTGTATATTTTTTGACTGTTTCCACCACGACTTCGCCTTTATCACCGGCATTTTGCGCGATTTGTTTTAGAGGTTCTTCAATGGCACGCATCAAAATATCAATACCGATTTTTTCATCACCTTTGACTTCAACATTATTTAAGGCTTTGGATACATGAATAAGAGCTACACCACCGCCAATAACCACACCTTCTTCAATGGCTGCTTTGGTAGCCGCGAGTGCATCTTCAATACGAAGTTTCTTTTCTTTCATTTCAGTTTCAGTGGCTGCGCCCACTTTGATAATAGCCACACCGCCAGAGAGCTTGGCCAATCTTTCACGCAATTTTTCTTTGTCAAAATCAGAATCAGATAATTCCAATTCATGATTGATTTGAGCAATGCGTTTTTCAACTTCTGCTTTATCTCCACGACCATCAACAATGGTAGTATTTTCTTTGGTGGCAATCACTTTAGCAGCTGAGCCCAGTGAATTCAAATCAGCATTTTCTAATTTTAAGCCCACTTCTTCAGTGATCACAGTTGCGCCAGTCAGGACTGCAATATCAGAAAGCATTTCTTTTCTTCTGTCGCCAAAACCCGGAGCTTTGACAGCCAAAACATTAAAAGCGCCACGAAGTTTGTTAAGTACTAATGTGGCCAAAGCTTCACCATCAATATCATCAGCAATAATCACGAGTTCTTTACGTCCGCTGGCTGCGATTTTTTCTAGCAGTGGCAAAATTGATTGCAAGGAAGAAATTTTCTTATCAGTCAAAAGAATGGACACATCATTATATTCAGCTTCCATACGTTCGGTGTTGGTCACTAAATAATGTGACACATAACCCTTATCAAATTGCATACCTTTGACAATTTCTTTTTCAATGCCAAATGATTGGCCTTCTTCCACAGTCACCACGCCATCATTACCAACTTCTTCCAAAACTTGAGCAATAATTTCGCCGATAGCTTCGTCATTGGCCGAGATAGAAGCCACTTGTTTTTTTTCTTCGGTTGAAGAAATTGATTTGGAAATACGTTTTAATTCTTCTACCAGCGCTTTGACACCTTTTTCAATGCCATGCTTGATAATAATCGGATTGGCACCGGCCGTCACATTTTTCATGCCTTCACTAACAATAGCTTGAGCCAAAACGGTAGCTGTGGTCGTGCCATCGCCAGCCACATCATTGGTCTTAGAAGCCACTTCTTTGATAAGTTCCGCTCCCAAGTTTTCAAATTTATCTTCCAATTCAATTTCTTTGGCGATCGTCACACCATCATTAACAATTTGTGGTGCGCCATAACCTTTTTCCAAAACCACATTACGACCCTTGGGACCCAAAGTGACTTTGACGGCATTGGCTAATTTGTCCACGCCAGCTTTAAGCTTGATTCTTGCTTCTTCATCAAATAAAATTTGTTTTGCCATAAAATTAAAAATTATAAATTATTCAATCACAGCTAATACCTCTTCGTGTGTCAAAATCTTGTACTCATCATCACCGACTTTGACATCTTCGCCAGCATATTTGCCAAACAAAACTTTTTGTCCTATTTTCAAATCTAGTTTGGAAATTTTTTCACCATTACCCACGGCTAAAATTTCACCTTCGGCTTTTTTTTCTTTGCCCACAGTATCTGGCAAAACAATGCCTGATTTAGTCACTTCTTCTTCTTTGACTGGCTTGACCAGCAAACGATCACCAATTGGTTTGATTGCCATATTTTTGTTTAAATTATTAATAATTTTAGATGTTTTAGCACTCAATACACCAGAGTGCTAATGGCTTGATATCTGCTATTTTAGACAATAAAAAAATAACTGTCAAGAGGCGTTATTTTTTAAAAAAATTATAATATTTTTCTATATAACTCTAAATAATTTTCGGCTTGTTTTTTGAGCGTATACTCCTGCTCACACTTCTCTCTAGCGCGCCTAGACAATGCCTGCCAATTCAAATCGTCAGACAAAATCCATTCTAGACCACTGGCTAAATCAACACTATCCAATGGTTTAACCAAATAGCCATTTTGCTGATGATCAATCATATCCGGCATACCGCCAATATCAAAAGCAACCACCGGCGTACCACAAGCCATGGATTCTAAAACAGTATTGGGCAAATTATCTTGCAAAGATGGGGCCACAAAAACATCAGACGCCGAATAAGCAATAGCCATGGAAACAGCATCATTTAATCTGCCCAAAAAATAAGTGGGTATACTCCAATTTAATTTTTCTGTTGTCGCCGAAGCACCAACCACGGCCAGTGCCAAATCATTTTTAATTACTGACTGCTCTAATTTTATTATTGCTTCTCGTAAAAAAGAAAAACCTTTTCGCGGATTGCTGGTGCCACCCATGGCGCCGAATAAAATTATTTTTTTATTTTTTGGCAAACCTAAAATATCTCTGACTGTCTGTTTTTCTATCGGTTTAAAAATATCAGTATCCAAACCATATGGAATCACACTAACATTATAATTTTTAAAAAGCACACTTTCCCGAGCACACTTAGCCAGCCACTGACTAGGACAAACAATATTTATTTTATCCAAATTTTTCCAAGCTGACTTTTTTCTGAGCCACAAAAATTTATTTTTATCAAAAAAATTATTATCCACTGGACGATTATTTTTATCGTAGCCAATTTGATAACGTTTTATTTTTTCATTTCCGTAATGTTCACCACCGCAAAAAGGCCACATGTCATGAAGCGTCCAAACTAATGGTTTTTTAATTTTCAACAGATCATTTGGCGTGAGATAGCCACGATTTATCCAATGCAAGTGCACAAGATCCGGATTGATTTTTTTTAACCTTTCAAAATCAAACGAAGAGGCCATGGCTGGCGAATAAAAAGTTTTTTCATTTCTAAAAATAATCTTTCTGGATAAATCCTCAAAACCCGGAGCCAAAATTTTGCTTTTTAATTTCCACCACAAAGTTTCTGGTGCCAAAACATTTTGATTATCGCTGTATTTTTTTTGCACCAGCATCACTGCTTTTATCTGTTTAATATCCAAACCGCGTAGCAAATTATAAGCAGCAATTGAAGCGCCACCAGCCGTATCGGAAGTACTAAGCAAACAAATTTTCAGCTCTTTATTTTCAATCATATTTTTTTAGAGTTAAAGCCAAAGTCAACCAAAAAAACATAATGCCTTGATACTGCGTCCAAAAATAATGGTCAAAGCATGACAGTATAAATAATGAAGACAAAAATGCCAGCGAGGCCGGATTGCTTTTTGAATTTTTAAGCGCTATCAAAAAAATAAAAAAATAAAAAAATAAAAAGCTAGCCAATCCGACAATTCCCAACTCCGACCAAATCATCAAAAACAAATTATGAACTGGTTGATAGCTATTAACTGCTAAGTTGGGATTTTGTTCATATAGATAATAAGTATAATTGCCCAAGCCCACACCTGACAAAACATGGCTATAAATTATATCTTGCGATTGATTGACAGCAGTCAATCTTTGAGCCACGCTTAATTTTTCCAAATTAGTTTGCGTAGTGACTCTGGCAAAAATAAGTGAAGAATAAAAAGATACCAAAACCAAAGATAAAATAATCAGCGCCAAAACCGGAGCAAAAATCCGCCAAGATGTTTTTTGTTTAAAAGCAAAAAAATAAAAAATAATCAGTCCAACAAACGCCGAGATTATGGCCGAACGGGAAAAAGTAAAAAATAAACCGGCACTAATAATTATTAAAGAAAAAAAGAAAAAACTTTTTTGCCAACCCGATGCTTTGGTATACAAAAAAACTGACATAATAAGACACACCGCTAAAAATCCTCCCAAGATATTGGGGCTTTGAAAACCGCCATAAGCCCTGAGCCAAAAACCATGGCTTTCCACCACTGAGGCGCCAACATCAAAAGGATTGTGCATAGCCAGACCCAGCCATTTATTAGCCGTGACGCTCTGAGAAAAAAATTGCCCTATGGCCAAAATTGATTGAATCAAACCAGAAGCAACAAAAACTAAACCAACACGCTGAAAATTAATTTTCAAATTTAAAACTATAAAAAATAAAGCCAAACCAACAAGCAACATCAGCCAATAATAAAGAGCAACTGTTTTGTCCAGCGACCAAATCACGGACAATCCTGACCAAATGGCCAAAAACCATACACTAAAAATTAAAATTAATTTTTTTCTATCAACCCTAAAGAAAGCCTGCCTGACGGTAGGCAGGTTTGATATTTTAATTGAGCCATTTTTATTCCAAGCAATTAATTGCAAAATACAAATAACCAAAAATAAAACTTCCGTCAAATACAAACCCATGGTGCCATATTGCCATTTACCACTATTTAAAATACCAACACTTAAAATCTTAATTGTAGGAAATGGCAGAAGCACCAGCCAAATATAAAAAATCGCTTCTAAATTCTTTTCAATTGAAAAAATAAATTTGTTCATAAACTACTTAATTTTTCCGCCACCAACTGGTTGAATTTTTGCCGTTTATCATTGTCATGGAGCTTGATCATCTGATTGTTGATTATAACTCGCTTGTCCAAATTCTGAATTTTTTTGTAGCGCTCTGGCAAAATTCTCAATTGAATATTTTGATAAAATTTTTCCGATGGTAAAAATAAAATAAATTCCATTAGTCGCTTAATTGCCATCAAAAAATTTCCGATAATTACCTTGCCGATAACTTGATTAGGATAATATGCTGGCACAAAATCTTTCAACCAAGAATTGGCAAAGAAAAATCTTTCAGCCACCTTATTCTGATCATAAATAAAAATAAAACTGGCTGCTCCCCAATAATAGTAATAATCAACCGGACTGTCATTGGCCACAGAAATATCAAGCGCATCTTCGTCAACCCAATAGCTAGCGCAAATGCCATCTTGGCTTTTTTGTGGCGTAGGGCGAAGATGAAAAATTTTTAAAAATAAATTAACAAAAAATCTAGTTGACCACAAATGGCCTTTGGCGCCGACAATAAAAAAATCCAAATCACTATCAGCCTTAGCATTAAAAAGCGACAAAGAACTATACAAGGCCAGGCCTCGCACACCAGGGAAAAACCCAAGGAGTCTGGACACTCTACGGACTTTTTTAAACTTTTCAGCAGAAATGCCATAACGGCTTAGCCTTTTTTCAACCAACTCCTCCTGTCCAGCCAAAAAATAAAAACCATTTTTTTGTTTGATTTTTTCCGATAAATATTCGCCACTCAAAGCCAAAAGTAAATCTGACACTTTTACTTCCACAGCCAAAAATTTCTGAATTTGTAATATCGTCAAAGGATAATCCAAAAAATCAAAAATAATTATTTCACTCAGAATTTGTTTAGTTAAAATATTGTCTATCATAACTCTAATTTACCATACTCTTAAAGATTAACTTTGCCACTTTTCTAGATATCCTGCCCATTTGATTCTCTAACAATCTCTTTAATTAGATAGTCTAATTTTTTAAATCTTCTTTTAGCAATTTTTTTAATAACTGAAAAATTAAATTTATTTAAATATTCTTTAGCTTTTAAGTTTGCTTCTTCCTGAAACCAAAATTCCCCTAAACGATCAATATTTCTTTTATCATAATGGGCATAAGTGATGTGCCGCCAAATTTGAATAAATCCATAATTATCCAAACGATCAAGATCCTTAACTATTTTTGACTCTATACTAGTTTGCTGTTTCAAATGTTGTTCACTAATAATGGAAGAAATAAAGTAGATTAATTTTTTATCTTTTATTATTCCTGACAAATATTTTTCTACAATTTTACCACCAATTTCGGCATGATTATTGTTGGCTTTTGATTTATAAATTAATTCACCTTTTTTATTGATTGATTCTAATTTACCTATATCTGAAAATAAAGCAGCAATCAATGTTGCATCTTGATTAATTTTTTTATTCTTAAAAAAATCTATCTTTAAAATATTTTTACAATAAATCATGGTTCTTAATCCATGATAGTAACGAAAGCCATAACCCCCACCAGCCTCAAAGGAGTTTATAAAAACACTTTTATATTTTTCTGTGAGTTTTTTTTCTAAATTTTTATTCATAATTTTATAATTTATTATTATAATAATAACATTTTCTAGAGTTTTAATCCATTAAATTTTGATTGACAAAAAAACCCGAAACTTTTATAATTTAATTGCTGGTTAACAAACTATTTAACCCAAAATATATTGCCAACCGCATAAAGGGCTTAGGTGTCAGATTGCTGACCTTGTCTCTAAAAATAATTGAACTGTTGTTTAAGACCATGAGCTGGCTTTTTAAAAAGATAAAAGGCCCTTTTTTATTTTGTTTCAAATTTATTTTAAGCTTGATAATTCTGCCACTGATGGGACAATATTTGAAAATAAAAAACTTCATCAAAAAACGAACATCAAACCTTCGCGAAAAAATTATTTTCATTTTGACCAACCAATACATTATCCATATAATAATAATTGTTGTTGCTTCTCTGGTGGCTTTCAATAATTTATTTGCCAAAACAAAAGTTGAAGATTATGGTCAAACAACCCTGATCTATAAAGTCATAGGTGTGGAGAATAACGAAACATTAGAAGATACGGCCGCTAGCTCACCTCAAAATCAAATCTATAGCTATTTGGGAGAGAGCGCAAATTTAAGCTCCAAAGATTTAACAGAGACATCACCCACCGACACTGATTATGGCTTGCCAAACACAACCGTCAATAATGGCGGAGCGCTCATTAAGCCGGAAATGCCAAACACCGAAGTGGCCAAGGCCGGTGGCAAAACCATACAAGAATACACTGTTTTAGACGGTGATGCTATTGGACTGATCGCCAACAAATTCGGCATCACAGTCAACACCATCTTGTGGGCCAATAATTTATCATTCCAATCAATCATTAAGCCAGGACAAAAATTATTAATTCCGCCAACAAGTGGTATTTTACATAAGATCCAACGAGGCGATACTCTTAATAAAATCGCCAAACTTTATGATGCTGATATCAGCAAAATTACAGACTTCAATAATCTAACTGATGATTCCACTCTTACGGCTGGCGAACAACTCATGGTGCCGGGCGGACGCATTGTCTATACACCAAGACCACGCGCCTATACTGCACCAACAACAGCTACCGGCTCAAACAAAAATACAACTATCACTGACAGCTCTAGTGGTAGTAAAATGATTTGGCCCAGCAGTTGCCATTATATCTCCCAATACTTCAAGGGCTGGTTGCACACTGGCGTGGATATTGCTTGTGATTGGGGCACGCCTGTTCATGCAGCCGGAGGAGGCACAGTAATTTCAGTCGTTTATGGCCGAACTGGTTATGGCTATCATGTTATTGTTGATAATGGTAATGGACGACAAACACTGTATGGCCATTTGAGCAGTATTTATGTAAAGCAAGGACAAGAAATAGATCGCGGGGAAACCATTGGTTTAGAAGGTTCAACCGGCCGATCAACCGGACCGCACCTTCACTTTGAGGTACGCGTTGGCGGTTCAAGAGTTAACCCTCTTAACTATATTAGATAATAAATTAAAAAAATATCTCCCAACTAATTGGGAGATATTTTTAGTTAAGAATTTTTTAGACTTCTTCGTCTTCTTCTTCAGATTCTTCTTCGTCTTCTTCGGGTTCATCTTCTTCATCTGTATCGTCTGCATCTTCATCAGTTGGGGTCATACCCATATCATCGTCTTCCTCTTCTGGATCCAAGAGGGTGTCCTCTTTTAACATAATTTTTGTTTTATTTTTTAGACATACGCCAAATTTTTTAGCGTAGATAAATTTAATTATACGGAGGTTAATACTATTTGGCAAGAATGGCTTATCAACACTTTTTCCACTTATCATTTAATCGGCTCTTGGCCTATATTGCAGGGCCTCGGCCAAATGTTGGGGCATTATTTTTTCACATTCTTCCAAGTCAGCAATTGTACGCGCTAATTTTAAAATTCGGTGATAAACACGGGCTGATAAACGCAATCTATCCACGGCTTGACGCAAAAGATCTCGGCCAGCCTCATCCAAAATGCAATATTCCCCAATCTGTTCCGGCCCCATTTCCGAATTGCTAAAAATATTTTTATTTTGGAACCTGCTATTTTGAATATCACGAGCCTTTTGCACACGCCGACGAATAGTCGCCGAGTCTTCGCCAACCTCAACTGTTTCCAATTTTTCCACCTTAAGACGTGGCACCTCAATATGCAAATCAATTCTATCTATAAGCGGTCCTGAAGCGCGTTTTTGATATTTGATAATTTGCGATTGTAAACAAGTGCATTCTTTGTCCGGGTCGCTATAAAAACCGCAAGGGCAAGGATTCATGGCTGCGACCAAAACAAACTTGGCCGGAAATTTGAGCGTACCGCTGGCGCGTGACACAGTGATAAGTCCATCTTCAAGCGGTTGACGAAGATTATCCAAAACAGTTTTGGGAAATTCTAAAAATTCATCAAGAAATAAAACCCCACGATGAGCCAAAGAAATTTCACCTGGTTTGGGCCAAGCGCCACCACCAACAAGCGCCACGCCAGAAGCCGTATGATGCGGACTGCGAAACGGCCGTGTGGAAAAAAGAGGACGATCACCAGACAATAATCCGGCTGCGCTATAAATGCGTGTCACTTCCAAACTTTCTTCCAAAGACATTTGTGGCAAAATAGATGGCATGGCTTTAGCCAGCATGGTTTTGCCACTGCCGGGCGGGCCGGACATCAGAATATTATGACTACCGGCGGCCGCAATTTCCAAGGCACGCTTGGCTTGCTCTTGGCCTTTGACAAAAGACATATCATACTGACAATCACCAAAATTTTCATCTCCTAGTATTTTTCTAATGTGTGGTTCTATTAAATTTATTCCTGACAAATGTCCCACCACTTGCGATAAATTCTCCACAGCCAAAACATTAAACCCATCCACGAGCGAGGCTTCTTTGGCATTAGAGCTGGGCACGAATAAATTTTTAATTTTTTTATCGCGACACATGATGGCAATGGAAAGCACACCAGAAACCGGACGAAGAGTGCCATCAAGCGCCAACTCACCCACGAGTACACTGTCTTGCCAAATACTAGAAATATCAATTTGTCCAGCCTGAGCCAAACAAGCCACGGCAATTGGCAGATCATAATAGGTGCCGAATTTTTTCAAATCCGCCGGAGCCAAATTGACTGTCACATTACCACGAGGAAACATTAATTCAGAATTTTTAACTGCACTTCGCACGCGACTGCGACTTTCGTCCACGGCTTTATCAGGCAGACCCACAACAAAAATCCCCGGCTGTCCATGCGGAGAATTGTCGGCTTCCACTTCTACTAATTCACAATCAAGACCAATGACTGCGGCTGAAAGGACTTTAACGGACATAAATTATTTGAATAATCTTAATTAATAAATTTTAACATTTCGATATGGCAAAAAACAATCATATTGCCTTTTTTAAAAAAATATGCTATTATTTATTTGTGATATTTGTGAGGGCTTTGGTTCTCCCGCGGTTAAATACATAAAACCGCAGACAAATATCATACAAAAAAAGTATTCCTAATCCCTTTCAAGGTCTCCCTCGTGGAAGACTTTTTTTGTTTCTTCAATTATGGGATCTCTTTTGGTTTTCCAAAAAGGAATAATACTCCAAAAAAACGGTTCTCCGCCTTCTATTTCCTTAACAATTATCTTAATTTTTATCTTATAATTCCATAAAACCACAAAACCGTAATATTTAACGCTTTTAGCTAAAAAATTCCATTTAGCGTTACTTTTTATCCTCTCCAAACTTTTTGACCCATTAAATTCTTGAATAGTATTAGTATGTGCTAAAATTTTTGGAGCCAAACTTAAAAACTTTAATCTTAAAAATTGATCAGTAATAGGACGAGCCTTATTCCATTCTTTAAATTTTATATGATCTAATCCCTTAGTATTGAAATTTATTTTTCTTTTCAAGAACGGACTAAAAACATTACCTATTATTTTATACTCGACTTCGGCTTTTTCTTTGACTTCATTAAATTTTTTTTGCCTGTCGTCCATGTCTACGTCTTAAAAATCTTCACCCCATAACTCACCAAACTAATAACCCCGAAAATCGCGCTGGCCACCAACAAAACAATTGATGAATACAACACTGGAATAATCGGAAAAATCAAAGACAAAATAGCGAACATTATTCCCAAAACCTGTAAAGACATTTTTATTTTACCCCAACGATCAGAGGGCAAAAAAGATTTTGATGGCAAAAATACAGACACCAGCACACCACCGAACAAATTAAGCACATCCACACCAATAACCAAAAATAGTGTAATTACATAATGATAATAAAAAAGCAAAAAAGTGGAAACCAACAGTACTAATAGCTTGTCAGAGATAGGGTCAAGAATCAAACCGAGATTGGAAAATTGATTTCTGACTCTAGCCAGTGAACCATCAATAGTATCGCAAATAGAAGCCAAAATAAAAACAACCAAAGCCCACAAAAAACTATGCAAAACAATCAAAACTAAAATTACCGGAATAAGAACGATGCGGAAAATCGTGAAATAATTGGGGGTGATAAAACTCGGCAAAACCCTGAATAAGGTAGCGCCCCACAAGCGATCAATAAATTTTTGAACCGGTGCTGACATCTGGACAAAAAGGCAATTAAATGTTATGCTTGCTAAAAGATGTGAACTTTTGTTATAATTATATCTTAATTTATAAAAAACAACCAATATTTATATGAAAATTTTCCTAAATAAAAATGTGATCATTGGCATTGCCTCTTTCATTATTATAGCTATCATTCTAAGCTTTTTAAGCATGCCAGAGGACAAAATCCAAAATATAGACACAACTGCTTTAATTAGTGAAATTCAAAACGAACAAATAAAATCAATTGATGTTAAGGACACTTCCTTAGATATTACATTAAAAGATAACACCAAACAAACCGCCCAAAAAGAATCAGGCGAAAGCTTAAGCTCACTACTCAAAAATTATAATGTTGATCCGCAAAAAACAGCTAAAATAGCAGTACGAGTGCAAAATGACACTGGCTGGAGCTTTTGGCTGATTAATATCTTGCCATTTATTATTCCTTTCGTATTTTTAATCGCTTTTTTCTGGTTTATGATGCGTCAGGCTCAGGGCGCCAATAATCGTGCCATGAGTTTCGGCCAAAGCGGAGCGCGAGAGTTCAACCCAAATAAAGGCCAAAAAATAACTTTTAAAGATGTGGCTGGCGTTAAAGAAGCCAAACAAGAACTGCTGGAAGTGGTGGACTTTTTAAAAAATTCCAAAAAATTCTTGTCACTGGGCGCCACTATTCCTAAAGGCGTATTACTGCTCGGCGCTCCTGGCACTGGAAAAACATTGCTGGCCAAAGCTGTAGCCGGCGAAGCCAATGTACCTTTCTTCAGTATTTCCGGTTCTGAATTTGTGGAAATGTTTGTGGGCGTTGGCGCTTCTCGCGTGCGTGACTTATTTCAAAAAGCCAAAAAGAATGCTCCGTGCATTATCTTTATTGATGAAATAGATGCAGTCGGCCGACAACGTGGCGCCGGACTCGGAGGTTCTCATGATGAACGCGAACAAACCCTTAATCAAATCCTGGTAGAAATGGACGGTTTTGATCCTAATGCTAATGTAATCGTGATGGCCGCTACGAACCGCCCTGATGTTTTGGACTCAGCTTTGCTTCGCCCAGGACGTTTTGACCGCCGTGTAATTCTTGACTTACCTGACATTCACGATCGCCAATCAATTTTGGAAGTGCATTCACGCAAAAAACCATTGGCCACAGATGTTGATTTTCGTAAAATTTCCGAACATACTCCTGGCTTTTCTGGTGCTGATTTGTCAAATCTTTTAAATGAAGCGGCAATTTTAGCAGCCTTAGAAAATAAAAAAGAAGTCACTGACGAACATATAATGAAAAGCGTTGATAAAATAATTCTAGGACCGGAAAGAAAAAGCCACATCCTGAGCCCGAAAGAAAAAAATATCACAGCCTACCACGAAGCCGGACACGCTCTGGTGGCACACGAACTGCCCAACACTGACAAGGTGCGCAAAGTTTCCATTATTGCCAGGGGTACAGCCGCCGGCTTTACCTTAAAATTACCATCAGAAGATAAAAAACTTCACACCAGAACAGAATTTATTGAAGAACTGTCTGTCTTGCTAGCTGGGCGTCTAGCCGAAGAAGAAATCTTCCACGAATCAACCACCGGTGCCCAAAGCGATTTGCGCGTAGCCACCAAACTAACCAAACAGCTTATTACTGAATATGGTATGAGCGACAAACTTGGCATGCGAACCTATGGAGAAAAAGAAGAAATGATTTTCTTGGGTCGCACACTTCATGAACAAAGAGACTACTCAGAAAAAAGCGCCGAGGCCATTGACGCGGAAGTTAACAGCCTTTTATCAGAAGCAGCTGTTGTCGCCAAAAAAATAATTGTTGACAAAAAAGAATTCTTAGAAAAAATCGTAAAGGAACTTATGGAAAAAGAAACTCTTGACACTGAACAATTCAACGCTATCTTTGCCTAAACATATTTTTCTAAAAAACATCCAAATAAAATTGGATGTTTTTTTATTTTATTTTTTTGTGTTATAATATAGCCATCAATAAATAATTTTAAATCATATGGAGGAAATAGCCCTTTATCGTCCCATCTTTAAAAAGACTTGGCAAATTATTAAAAAACATAAACCTTTGTGGTTTTTTGGTATCTTTGCTGCTATTCTTGGCACAGGCGGTGAATTTGAAATTTTATCTAATGGCTTTCAAAGCAATTCTAGCCAAATAAGCTTGCGAGATGCTTTTGATTTGGGCTGGGGATTAAATAGTAATGGCGCTTCATTTTGGCAACAAGTATGGTCAATTCTAGTCAGCAATCCTAAAACATTTTTTATTTTCTGCTTTTGCGCAGTTTTAATTTTAGCTTTCTGTCTCTTTCTAGTCTGGTTATCAGTTATTTCTCAAATAGGCCTTATCAATAATATCAGTTTAATAAACAAAAATAAAAAACCAACTCTTAACGACGGTATTAGAGCGGGTATGAAAAGTTTTTGGCCAATATTACTGATTAACATCATTCTTAAATCAATTATTTACATTATCTTTCTAATTTTGGGTTGGATAACTATTTTATTTATCTCTGGCAACACTTTTGGCACCTATGCTTATTTTCCAGCTTTTGTTATTTTTGCCGTTTTAATCTTTACTATTTCTTTTTTAACCAGATACCAAATTTTTTATGTCCTGACCAAAAAAGAAAGCATGATTGAAGCCTTGGGTTCAGCCTGGAAATTATTCACAAAAAACTGGCTGATTTCTATGGAAACAGCTTTCATAAATTTCTTGCTTTATCTACTAACAGCTCTTATCACTTTGGTTTCTGTTTCTTTATTAATGTTTGTAATCTTTTTTACCGCCTATTACCAACTGCAAATTATTTTATCCAGCATTGCGCTTATTATTGTCACTATTCTAGTTTTAGCTCTAGCTCTAATACTCAATGCCGTTCTCAATGTCACCCAATGGTCGCTTTGGATTTTGCTTTTTTACAGGCTTGACGGCCATGGCGCTACCAGTAAAATTATCAGATTTACCAACGACTATCTTGTTTATCCTCTCAAAAAATAACCAGCTCACAAAACATCCGTCACTTGGCGGATGTTTTTTTAAATTGAAATAAAAATCCAAAAACTGTATAATAATAACAAATCAACTAACCTGAGACATTATGAGTATTGGACCGTCCTTAGAAGATCTTTTGCCAGCTTCAACCAAAAAAAATGAATCTGGCGGTCAGCTTAAAGAAAAAATAAAACAAATCACTTTGCGTGAAAAAGAAGAAGAAACGGAAAAAAATGCCCTAGCCTTAGGTTTGCCTTACATTAGTCTAATCGGTATGGGAATCAGCCCAGACACACTCACAACCATCCCCGAAGAAGAATCCCGCGCTCTACAAATAGTCTGCTTTTTAAATAATGGAACCAGAATCCTAATAGGCGCCATTGATCCCAATGACAAAATAAAAGACTTGGCCAACATGCTAGCCGAAAAACATCATGCCGAAGTGGTCACTTATCTTATATCTAAACGCAGTCTGGAAGCAGCCCTGCTCATTTATAAAAATCTTCCAAAAATCAGAAAAAATGTAAAAGGCATAGAAATTAAATCTGAGGATATTGAAAAATTCAAAAATGAAATCAAAAGCTTTCGCGATTTAAATGAAAAAATTCAAAAAGTCTCACTCACTGAACTGGTCACAATTATCGTGGCTGGAGCAATTATTTCTCGTGCTTCAGATATTCATATTGAAGCCGAAGAAGCCGACATTAAAATCCGTTATCGTATTGATGGCGTTTTAAACGATGCGGCCACCATAGCCAAAGACACTTGGTCAAAAGTTATTTCCCGCCTTAAACAATTATCTGGCTTAAAAATAAATATTTCTGACCGGCCACAAGACGGCAGATTTTCTATTTTCTTAAAAGACGACCGAGTAGATGTCCGCGTTTCAGCTTTGCCTACTGCTTTTGGCGAAAGTGTGGTTATCCGTTTACTCATGTCTTCATCATCCCATTTATCTTTTGAAGAATTAGGTCTCAGGGGCAGGGCTTATGACACATTACAAAAAGAAATATTGCGCCCTAATGGTATGATTATCACTACCGGTCCAACGGGCTCCGGTAAAACAACTTCTCTTTATGCAGTCTTAACAAAACTTAATACCACAGATACCAAAATCATTACCATTGAAGATCCTATAGAATACGAACTTAAGGGCGTCAACCAAAGCCAGGTTAATCCTCACTACACTTTCTCCCAAGGCTTGCGATCTATTGTCCGTCAAGACCCCGATGTTATTATGATCGGCGAAATCCGTGATTTAGAAACAGCGGAAATCGCCATTCAAGCGGCGCTTACTGGACATTTGGTGTTATCTACGATTCATACCAACGACGCTTTTGGAGCCGTGCCTAGATTTTTATCGCTCGGGGCTAAGCCCTTTTTGTTGGCACCCGCGCTTAATGTTTCTATTGGCCAGAGACTAGTCAGAAAAATTTGTGTTGACTGCAAACAAGAAGCCACGGTCACTGAAGCAGAAATGCTAAAAGCCAAAACCTTGCTAGAAAATTTACCGCCTAATTCTGAATACAAAGACAAAATAGACATTAACAACTTAAAATTTTTTAAGGGCGCTGGTTGTGACTCATGCCAAAGTATCGGCTATAAGGGACGTATCGGTATTTATGAAATCATGCCCATTACCGACATAATGAAAGACACTGTCACTAAAGGAAATTTGTCAGAATTTGATATCAAAAAAATGGCGCACGAGGAAGGCGTCATTACTATGGTTCAAGATGGCATTATCAAAGCATTAGAAGGCATCACTTCGCTAGATGAAATCTTTAGAGTGGCAGAATAATTAAGTTATATTTATTTCTCTTTTATTGCCTTCTAAAATTTTAAATTTAATTAGAATTTTATTTTTTGGCCAAATATCTTTGACCCTATCGGCCCACTCAATGGCTGTGATACAATTTGAGTCATTCAGATATTCATCTGCCCCAATATATTGCAGTTCCGCTCCACTATCCAAACGATAAGCATCTATGTGTGATAAAATAATTTTATTTTTTCCTTCATAAACTTTCATTAATACAAAAGTCGGACTGGTAATAATATTTTTCACGCCCAAGCCACTAGCTAGCCCCTTGATAAAAGCAGTCTTGCCGGCACCCAAATCCCCAAGCAAACATAAAACCTCACCGCCACTAAGTTTTTTTGCAAACTCATTAGCTATTTTAAAAGTTTGTTTTTCAGAGTTGGAAATAATTTTCATAATTTCTTTATGAACTTTATAAACTAAGCTAGCTCCCAATTTGGATCAACTTTTATTTTCTGCCAATTATCCAGTGGTGTCTTTTTGTTTTGAGACAAATAATAAGAGGCAATAGCTATCATGGCCGCGTTATCAGTACAAAGTTTAAATTCTGGGACAGAAAAAGCAAAGCCATTAGCTTCTGACATTTCACGAAGCTGTTCGCGCAATCTTTTGTTGGCAGCCACACCGCCAGCCATTAAAATTGTTTTGGCTTTGAATTGCTTGGCTGCGGTCAGGGTTTTTTTAGTCAGCACTTCAATGGTCGCCTCTTGGAATTCAAAACAAATTTCCGGTGTTCTTTCAAGCAATTCTTTTTTGGTCATTTTTTGCGTGGCATATAAAACAGCGGTTTTTAATCCAGAAAAACTAAAATTAAAATCACCACTGTTTAACATCGGGCGAGGAAGTTTAATCCTCGGCAAACCACCCCCAACCCCCTCCTTGGAAAGGAGGGTGAATTTATCTGCCTCAGCTGAAACTTTTGGACCACCCGGATAACCCAAATTTAAAAGCTTGGCCACTTTGTCGTATGCTTCGCCGGAAGCATCATCAACAGTCTGACCAATTTTCTTATATGTCTGATAATTTTTTAAATGGACAATTTCCGTATGCCCGCCAGACACTACCAAGCAAATTGCTGGAAAAACAATCGGCTGTAAAAAATTCCCAGCAATATGCCCATACATGTGATTAACTTCTAAGAGAGGTTTTTGCCAAGCGAAAGAAAGAGACTTGGCTGTTTCCACGCCCACCATCAGAGAAGTAATGAGTCCGGGTCCAGGCACCACTGCTAACAAATCAATTTTAGCTGGTTTTATTTTAGCGGTTTTTAAAGCTTCATCAATCACCGGCAAAATATTATGCACATGTTGTCGCGCAGCCACTTCCGGCACCACACCGCCATAAACCGCATGAATATTTATTTGAGAAGAAACAACATTTGATAAAAGCTCCAGTTTTTTAGAACCAGCTTTAAGCACGGAGGCGGAAGTTTCATCACAAGATGTTTCAATGGCTAAAATTATCATATTACCTAAAATCATAACATCAAAAAACAAAAAAAACAACCCTTGACACCATACTTCCAAAAAACAACCTAATGTTATATAATAACCAAACATTAAACTATTTATGATATTCAAAAACAAAAAAAATCCTGAGGATGAAATTTTGCATGAGGCTTTTGAAATTGGCATTGCCCTCAAAGGTATTAATGGACTGTTTGAAACTATTTTAGGCATAGCCTTATTTTTTATTTCTCCCAGTCAAATAGCCGAGCTAGCCTTATATCTCACTCGTAGTGAACTACTTGAAGATCCTCATGATTTTATAACCAATTACATTCTAAATAGTAGCCAACATTTTTCTAGCGGTTTTCATTTATTCCTAATTATTTTTTTATTATCCCACGGACTCATCAAGCTACTGTTGGTAGTAAGTTTATTCAAAAAACAGCTTTGGGCCTATCCGCTCGGTATTGCGATTTTTACCGGCTTTGGAGCTTATCAAATGTACAGTTACTTTTATTCGCATTCTATTTTACTTTTAATTTTAACAGTCTTGGATATTATCGTTATTTTCCTAACCTGGCATGAATACCAGCACATAAAGCGCAGAAAATAATATTTATCAAGGGACTTGATTTTTTAAATAAAATAGTGTATAATTTTTTGTATATAAATTTGTCACCATCGTCTAGTGGTTAGGACACCAGGTTTTCATCCTGGTAACCGGAGTTCAATTCTCCGTGGTGATACTAAAACTAAAAAACATTGTCATAACTGACAGTGTTTTTTTGTTATTGTTTTATTTTCTTATTTATACTATAATATATTTATCTATATTTATTTATGGAGCCTAAAAACATGCAATCCAAAAAACCAATGGCAAATGACGATCCGACCAGTTTTTTCTTTCCTTCATACAAAGAAGAAAATGATTTATTTGGCAACGAAGGACAACTGGCTTGTGATATCTACGAGACCAATGACAGTATCATAGTCAAATCAACCATGGCCGGAGTTGACCCTAAAAATTTAGATATTGCTGTGAGCAACGATGTTTTGACTGTTCGCGGTTTTCGGGAAATGGAGGAAGAAATAAACGAAACCGATTTCCATTCTCGCGAAATATATTGGGGCGCTTTTTCGCGATCAGTGGTTTTGCCTTCTGCTATTGATCAGCAAAAAGTCAATGCTACTTTAAAAAATGGTGTGCTCACCATCAAGCTCCCCAAAAAATACAAAACAACTTCCATTCGTGTCAGACCATTAGATACCTAAAATATGGAACACGCAAACAGCTTAACAGCAACAATAGATCAACTGCTTGATAACGGAGCTATCATTAAAACCACTGATGGCCAAACAATTATGTGGCCACTAGAATTTTTGCCCATGGAAGCAACAGAAGGCATGGCCGTCAAGCTAGAATTAAATATAGGGCAAGCATCAAACCAAAATAATGGCGAGAGCGCCAAAGAAATCCTTAATGAAATTTTACGCTCCGACAATGAAAACTAATTCCATCTCGCAACCAATAAAAAAAATACTGGGCCTGCCAAGCACTGAAAAAGAGAACAAAAAAAATAGCAAACGATGGCTACTGGCGACAATTCTGGTCGCCTTTTTTTTAATTGCTTTGCTTTTGGCATTGGCTATTATTACCTTTGAAATAAAATATCAAAAAGAATTTTTTCCGGGTAGCCATATTGGCGATATTAACCTGGAAGGACTCAATATCACTCAAGCCTTAACTACCATTGATCAAACAACCGAACAAATCAGTAAAAACGGTTTGCAATTATCCTATCAAAAAGACGATGGGACGCCATTAAGTATTAATCCTCTAATTAGCTCCCTATCCGACCCAGACTTATCGCGCAATCTTCTAACTTTTGATAATCACAAAACAATACATGACGCCTTTGCCTATGGCCGTAATGACATTTGGTGGAAAAATTTATTGACCCAAGCCCAAATGTTTATTAATCCGCAACAATTTAAAGCTGATTTTTCTTTGGATGAAGCCACTCTAAAAATTTTAATAGATCAACAACTGCTAAAAATAGGAAAACCGGCACAGGATGCCAAAATAAAAACAACTTGGTCTGGCAAAAAATACCAGATAGACATTTTACCCGAACAAAATGGCATTAGCTTTAACTATGACCAAATAATAACAGATTTAAAAAATAATTTGACCAGTTTAAAAAATAATCCCATAGAAGCAAAAGCTTCAGTTTCTTTGTCGGTAATCACCAAGGCAGAAGCCGAACAAAAATTATTTTTAGTGAATAATCTTTTAGCTAACAGTTCAACTGTTTTATTTTATGCCAATAAACAATGGGTCATGGACAACAAAACATTATCCTCAATGTTGGAATTCCAAAAAACAGACGCTGGCATCAACATAGGACTTGTTCAAGAAACTTTTGAAGAATGGCTGACCAAAAATGTGGCCAAGGACATAGAAATAGATGCTTCTGATGCCAGAGTAGAATTTCAAAATGGCCAATTAGTCAGTGTTGTGCCACAAGGCGATGGCCTAAAAATAAACCTCAAAAAAACTTATGCGGAGGCTAATCAAAATTTAATCAATAATAACAGTCGTTGGGAAATTTTTGCTGATAAGATTGATCCCAAAATCACCATGGCGGAAATAAACAATCTCGGCATCAAGGAGATTATTGGCACAGGCAAATCAAATTTTTCCGGCAGTCCAGCCAATCGCCGTCATAATATTGCGACTGGAGCCAGCAAACTGCATGGTGTTATCATCAAACCTAATGAAGAATTTTCTCTCACCGGCTCACTGGGAGCGGTTGATGGCACAACAGGCTATTTGACTGAAATGGTCATCAAGGACAATAAAACCACGCCAGAATTCGGCGGTGGACTTTGCCAAATTGCCACCACTATTTTTCGCGCAGCCATGGCCAGCGGACTGCCCATCACCGAGAGACGCAATCATTCTTATAGCGTCAGCTACTATCTGGAAAATGGTTTGCCGGGCACAGATGCCACCATTTATATTCCCAAACCAGATGTGCGTTTTATCAATGACACTGGAAATTATATTCTCATTCAAAAGCGCATAGAAGGCGATAATTTATATTTTGATTTTTGGGGCACGCCAGATGGACGCATGGCCACCCGTACTAAACCGCGGATTTGGAATTGGGTTGATCCTGCGCCCACTAAATATGTTGAGACCACAGACCTCAAGCCTGGCGAACAAAAATGCACGGAAAAATCACACAAAGGCGTTAGCACTGCTTTTGATTATACTGTCACTTATGCTAGCGGAGATGTCAAAAAAAATACTTTCTCTTCGGTTTACAAACCATGGCAAGCTGTCTGCTTGGTGGGTGTAACCAGTTTATCAAGCTCTACTGACTCCACAATCAATATTCAATTTACTCCATAAAATATTTCACAATAAAAGCCGTCTGAATTAACTTTCAGACGGCTTTTTATTTTAATAAACTAAATTTCCATCACCAACATATCAAACATCAGCTCCGGATTCTTAACGCCAGATTTGAGTCCGCTTTCAATTTCAATTATTTTTTGATTAATAGCGACCAATTCATCAATAGAAAATTTCTTAGCTTGCTCAGTGGCCTTACTAATCACAAACGGATGCTCACGCAATCCACTATCTTCTGAGCCAACGGAATTTTTAACTCCGCTTTTTATTTTTAAAATAATTTTAAACTGCCGAGCCACCATGGCCAAGATAGCTAGTGGCGCTTCACCACTTTTTAGTTTGTCGGAAATGAGTTTTAAAGCCAGCAATTTATTTTTGGCGACAATCGCATCCACCATTTTAAAAACATCATCTTCAAATTTAGCTTTTACCAATTCCTTCACATCAACAACTTTTATTTCCTCGCCTTTTTTATACGAAATTAATTTATCAGCTTCTTGTTGCAATTGACTCAAATCACTGCCAACCAAAACCGTCATTTCTTTAATAGCTGGCGCGCCAATAATAGCGTTTTTATTTTTAAAATAATCACTCAGCCATTTTTCCGCTTGCCATGCGCTAGGCAAATCAATGGAAAATTTATATTTTTGTTTTGACAGTAATCTATACAGCGCATTTTTTGGTTCTTCTTTTTTAGTTTCAAAAATTTCAATAAAAATTAAACTGTTTTCCAATTGGTCACCTCGCTCTTCTAAAAACTGGGCCAAGTCTTTGATAATAAATTTATTGCGAGAAGAATTTTCCACCACTATTAATTTGCTCTCACCTAAAAAAGGCACGGTCAGTGCTTCTTGCCTAAACTGATCAAAATCAATAACTTTGCCGTCAAGTTTGACCACATTAAAACCGGATTTATCACGTTTTTTGATAAATTGATCAGTAAGTTCTTGAGCTTTGGCTTTGGCGCTAAAAGCGTCTGTGCCGTAAATAAAGAAAATCATATAGGGATATTTTAACCTATTTAAGGCCAAACTTCAATTTCAACAAAACCAACCCTAAAATACAGCTACCTGTAGATAACTCATATTATTGTAGATAAAATGTTTATAGATTTATATACTTTATTTGTTTAAATTTAAATAAAATATTGTAATATTATAAATATTGTAGAAAAATACTTGACATATACTTTAGAAAGGATTATGATAATTATAGAGAGAGGGAAAACAATAAAAAACAAAATATGGAAATACAAACGCTACTGAAAGAATTCGGACTGAGCGAAAAAGAAATCGCTGTCTACCTGGCACTTATCCGTCTTGGCCCATCCCCTGTACGCTTGGTGGCTGACAAATCCAGTATCAACCGTGGCACGGCTTATGATATTTTAAAATCACTCATGGACTTGGGGCTGGTCACTTATTACCACAAAGAAACCAAACAATACTTCGTGGCCGAACCGCCAGAAAAACTGATCATCGCCCTGGAAGAAAAACAAGATAATTTAAAAAGACTTAAAGATCAAATGCAAGAGGGGTTGCCAGAAATCCGAGCTATCTTTGAAAAAAGCGGTAATCGTCCAGCAGTCAGATTCTATGAAGGCAATAATGGCATGAAGCAAATCCTGCAAGATGTGATTGATACCATGAAACAGCAAACTGAAAAAATTTATTTTGTTTATTCCTCAGGCAAAGTGGAAGAACGCAAACATCTGTATACTGCCATGCCTGATTTTAACAAAAAAAGAATGGCCAAAGGAATTCAAGTCAGAGTAATTTCTCTCGGCGAGAAAGGCGAAGTCACCGGACTCGACGAAAGAAAGCCGCTTAAAAATGTCGTGGATGACAAAATGAAAATGACACACGAAATCATTTACGGCGACAAAGTGGCGCACATCGGACTTGATGACAGTGGCAATTCTGTCGGTGTGGTCATAGATAATCAATCTATTTATACCATGCAAAAAATGATTTTTGGCTTCAATTGGAGTCAATTATAAGATTTGTTCTTTTAGGGGGATGGTGATACTTTATTTTTTCTAACATTTTTTCTACTTCTCAACACCCTTCACCTCCCCCACAAATCTGTCTTCCGATCAGTGTCGGAACTGATGAGTCCCTTGCCGGAAGTGGAGAGCCGGAAAAGGACGAAACAGATTGGACTTTAACAACAAGGAGAAATACAATGTCTAAATTGTCGCCGAAGGATGGTAGTAACGATTTGGTTTTAACTTTGACTAATGGCGCATCCGTAAAAGTGTGTCATGAGTTTGAAGGCAGTGAAGCCGAAGGCCGAATGACCTGTTCTGATAATTGTCCATTCATGGGCACTCAGGAGTGGTCGGCCGGTGCTATGGAGCGAGTGGTAGGGGTTTGGTTTTGCGCTTTGGCCCATAATGTTTTGCCCTGGAGTGAATGTATCAGCACTAACATGATTAATCAAATTGACAAAATAATACCGGAGTGACACAATAATCTATTCCAAAATGAACGGAATAAAAGCGCGATTCCCCGTTGGAAGCGCGAGTGATTGTTTAACTAGAAGTACTTTTAACAAAAAGGAGTTAGCCAGATGACCATAAACGATAATCACGAGAGAATTATACTATTCTCTAGCCATGGTGACGGCGGACGATTTGATGAATTAGAAAAACAAATCAACGCGTGGCTTAGCGATAATCCAGAGATCAGAATTATATTTCGGCAAATGACTACCTGCGCGGGACAGAAGCTGGATAACCATCACATTATATGGCCAGTCATTATTTGTACAGTCGCAATTTTTTACACTAACTAGCAGTACAACTCGCAATTTACAGTTTGTCCGTTTTCTTAAAACGGACTTTTTTATTTGATTAAAAAAGCCTCAGTAGTTTATGAGACTTTTTTGACCAAATAAAAAATAACTTATTTTTGCCTAGCTAGTTCAATTTGTTTTTCTAAAAATTCTGCAAAACTCATACCTGCGACTTTCGCCGACTTGGGTGCTAGACTAGCCGCCGTTTGTCCGGGAATAGTATTGATTTCAATAAAGTATAGCTCATTATCTTTTAAAATAAAATCTGAACGAGTAAGTCCATCGCAACCCAAAATAGCATGGATCTTTTTTGATAAATCTTGAATTTTTGCTGTCAGTTCCGGTCCAATATTGGCCGGGCAAATTTCTTCAGTCTTTTTGGAAAAATACTTGGCCTGATAATCAAAAAACTTGGACTCATGAGGAATTATTTCAACTGGCGGTAAAGCCGTTAGTTCTGTTTGGCCGGTATTACCCATCACCGGGCAAGTCAGCTCACGGCCAACAATCATTTCTTCCACCAAAACAATTTTGTCTTCTTTAAAAGCCAAATCAACGGCTTTTTTTAATTCAGAAAAGTCTTTAACTAGACTAACACCAATACTTGAGCCCGATTCATTGGGCTTAACCACGACCGGATAGCCAAATGATTTACTTATCAAACCATCAAACTCATCAAGGCTCTCAGGATTTTTATATAACACTACATGTTGCGGGATAACAATCCCGTGGCTATACAAAATTTCCAAACATTTTATTTTATTCATGCCCAAAGCGCTGGCCAAAACTCCAGAGCCGGTATAGGGCACGCCTTGATAATCTAGTATGGCCTGAATTCGCCCATCCTCGCCAAATTTTCCATGCAAAGATAAAAAAACCACGTCAATGCTTGGCAAGTCTAATTTATCGGGAGTGGTTTGACTGGATAATAATTCATGGCCAGTTGATTGTTCGCCAATCGCTTTTAAATCAGGTCTTAGCAACCATTTTTTATCCGGTGTAATTTCAATTATTTTGACTTCATATTTATCAGTCGGCAAAGCCTGCGCAATTTGACCAGCGCTTAAGAGTGAGATTTCTCGTTCGTTGGAAAATCCCCCGGCAATAATGGCGATGTTTATTTTTGGCATAATAAAAACTTACAATTTAATTTTCTCAGTCTCGCCCCAATTATCACCCACACTCACTTCTACTTCTATTGGAGCGCGCAACTTCATGACCGAGCACATTGTGTCGTTAATAAACTTAGCGACTTTTTTAATTTCAGTTTCTGGCAACTCAAAAACCAATTCGTCGTGAACTTGTAAAATCATACGTGACTCAGGCGAGACCTTTGGCAAGCCATTGTTAATTTCAATCATGGCGAGTTTGATCATATCAGCAGCACTGCCTTGAATCGGATGATTAACAGCCATGCGCTCGGCACTACTACGCACTTGGCCCATGCTAGAATTTATTTCCGGCAAATACCGCCGACGGCCAAGGAGCGTTTCCACATAACCTTTATCACGAGCCATCACAATTGTTTCTTCCAACCATTTTTTGACTCCACTAAAGGCGCTGAAATATTTAAAAATAAATTCTTGGGCTTCGGCATTAGAAATGCCCGTGCGTGAAGACAATCCCCAAGCGCCCATGCCATAGAGCACGCCAAAATTAACTTCTTTGGCGGTGCGACGAATTTCTTTGGTCACCTCGCTAGCCGGAATGCCATGAATTAAAGCAGCGGTCATGGTGTGAATATCACCACCATCATTAAAAATTTTCAGCATCTGTTGGTCATCAGCGAGTGAGGCCACAATACGAAGTTCTATTTGAGAATAATCGGCTTTCATAATTTGAAAACCTTTTTCCGCAATAAAAGCTTTGCGGATTTGTCCGCCGGTTTCAGTGCGGATAGGAATGTTTTGCAAATTCGGTTCCGAAGATGACAAGCGTCCAGTCGCCGTCACCGTCTGATTAAATGAGGTATGCACTCGGCCATCTTTTTTATTTATCAAAAGTGGCAAAGCATCCAGATAAGTTGATTTTAATTTTGATAATTCCCGAAATTCTATCAGCAGATCAATAATTTCGTGTTCGCCTTTCATTTTTTCCAGCTCGGCCGCGGCCGTGGATAGTCCCGTTTTGGTCTTGCCGATGCCTACGCTAGAAATTTTCATTTTTTCAAACAAAATTTCTTTGAGCTGTTTGGGACTGGCCAAATTAAATTCTTCGCCCGCCATTTTCCAAACTTTTTTTTCAATAATTTTAATCCGACCGTCAAATTCCACACTCAACTTTTTTAGAGCTTTGTCATTTATCTTGACGCCGTTAGTTTCAATATCCGCCAACACTGTGGTGAGTGGCATTTCCAAATCATGGAACAACCCAGCCATACCACTGTCAGCTAATTCTTTTTTAAATTTGTCATAAAGACGAAAAGTAAAATCCGCATCCTCGCAAGAATACCAACTCACTTTTTCTAACGGTATTTCTGCCAAAGAAACCTGATCTTTACCTTTACCAATAAGCGCTTCTATGGGTTGCATTTGATAACCAAATTCCACAAAAGCCAGTGTATCCAGTCCATGCTGACGCACACCAGGATTTAAAATATAAGAAGCAATCATAGTATCAAAATAAAGACCAGCCGTTCCCCTCCTTTCCAAGGAGGGGTTAGGGGTGGTTTGCCGTGCTGTCGGCAAACCCCTCCGCCCTTCGGGTACCTCCCCTTGGGAAGAGGAGGAACAAAATTGATTCAATACTTCCATGTCATACTTCAAATTGTGTCCGATTTTTTTAATACTTTCATCAGCAAAAATAGCTTTTATTTTTTTGGCATTAACTTCAATTAAATCTATTGGCAAATAATAAGCCGTGCCAACTTTCCAACAAAAAGAAATTCCCAGCAGTTTAGAAGAAAAAGGATCCAAGCCGGTTGACTCAGTGTCAAAACAAAATTCTTTTTGTATTGAAAGTTCAGCTAAAAAAGTTTTTAAATTTTTTTTATCTATTAACTCATATTTTTGCTCACCAATCTTTTTATTTATAATTTCTTTTACTTCTTCTGTTTGATTTTCATTTTTTTCATTTGAACAAACTGTATTTTCACTGTCATACATACGTAGA
>JBAXTU010000040.1:0-2518 GCA_037130015.1 bacterium
GACTTAGGCGGTTATTTTTTTATAACATTTTTTGTAAAATTTTATTTTTTCTTTTTCTTCTCAGCTTTCTTTTTTTCAACAACAACTTCTTCAATCACGGCTTTTTTTTTTTTAGCTTTAGCTTTTTCTGATTTTGGTTTTACTTCTTCAATTACCAATTCTTTTGCTGTTTCTTTTTTTTCTTTTATAACTTCTGCTTTTGGCATTAAGGCCGCTATCAAACGATCCAATTTGACATTGATTTGAGCCAATTGATCAGCCGAAGTATCTATTGTTCTGCTTCTATTAGATCCAGCTGAAGGCGCGTCATGACTAAAACAATCATTGCAATAAACTGGCTTTTCTCCACTAGGACGAAAAGGCACTTCACAACGTTTGCCACACTTGGCGCAAATCGCTGAAAATTTCTGCCGATCACCAAAACTTGGTCGATCAAAACTGGAACGTTCAGGACGGTCAAAACTTCTTTTTCTTGGATAGTCAGTATTAGAGTTAGAATCGCCTTGTTGTTTACCAAAACAGTCATTGCAATAAACTGGTCTATCACCTGTTGGACGGAAAGGTACTTCGCATTTCTTGCCACAATCATCACAAACCGCTTGATGCATAGAAGTTGGTCTGGAGTCCCTGCCACCTCTATCCGAGCCGAATCTGTCGTTTCTTTGAAATTTTTTCATCATAAATTTGTTTATTAATTTAACATCTGAAAGCATTATAACACAAAACCTAAAATTAAGCTAGTTTATCAAAAATAAAACCCGTCAAACGAAATTATCGCTGGCGGGTATGTTTTTATTAATTAATGGCAACTAATTAAAAATAATAGATGCCACCGATTTCTAAAGACCAAATATCCGTCTCAACCATTTTTTTCTTAGCGGAATTTTTACCCCAACCATGACTAATAATTGCTGTTAGGGAAAAATTGTCAGACCAGGAATACTTAACCCTGCCAGATAAACAAACTCCGCCAGAACTTGGTATAGCTGTGTCAGCTACTTTAGTAGCAGGACGACTAAGATAAGTGATACCACCACCAATAGTCCAGATACTATTTATTCTATGACTAACACCAAATTGCAAGCTGTAATTATCTTGCAAATTAGTTTTTAACGATTTAATAAACGGAAAATAACTCAAATTAAGATCGGCCCTTTCAGAGGTATTGGGTGTTTGACCAAAATGACTAAGTTGCCAAACTAAAAGCCAATCCTGATATGGTTGATAGCCAAGTGACAAGTCTAAACGATCAGGCAAATCCAACTTTATACACACCTGATTACGCAATCTAATTGGTCCCAATATTCCCAAGTAATGCCCGCTTACTTTAACAGGCACAACCGACGAATAATTAACACCAATCATTAATTTATTAGACAGCTTATATGTAGAACCAAGATGCCAACCAAAGCCACCGCCAGATGACCTAATTCTCACTCTAAGTGGCAAAGAATTAAATGGACCATCCCAATTAAACTTGCCAATACCAATAATCGGACCAGCACCAACAGCCAATCTTTCTGTCAACTGAAATGAAAAATACGGCTTAAGATAGGCGCCAAACGCCAAAGTTTTTGAATCCATTCCATAGGCTACGTTTGAAAATTTAGCACTAACACCATAATCGGCTGTGACGTCTAAGCCAATCACAATTTTATCACTAAGTCGCTTGGCCATAGCTAAATAAGGTACTGGTGACGCCAAGCCACTTGAAATAATTTTATGATCACTATCATCAGTGTACACAAACCTGGGCAACATTAGTTGACTACTAGAATCAATATAGCCATTTCTAATTTGTAATTGAGTAGCCGGATTATGAGGAAACCAGGGACTACCAGGATCAGAGCGATTGCTAATATCAGTTGTAGCCGAAGCTGACAATGTAATAAAAAAGCAAATTGCCATCCAACTAAAGACACTTTTCATTATTCTTTCCTCCGTTGTAAAGAGCTATGTTAATTCGTTTAACTAAATCATATAAGTTTGTCAAAAACCAATCGTGCCAGTCGTAAATCATCATAAGAACACTTGCCATTGCACTCTTCAAAAACCGGCGTTAATTTTTCCGTGCCCAGCTTTATAAATGCCTTATTTATGTCTGGTAAAAACTTGCACAGTGAGGGAGAAATCAATCGCCAAAACTCATCAGGCTTAATTTTATTTTTAGCTTTTAATTTTTCTAAATGAGACATAATTGTGCCACCAGTCAATTTGCGAAGCTCCGCAATTTCTAAAACGGTTTTGCCTTGTTGCCAAAATTTAAAAGTTTCATCCAGAGTATCTACTTTTATTTTTTTAATCGGATAAAAATCCAAAGGATCTGTTTCAATGGAAAGTCCAGGACTACCACCGCACAAATTAATAAAATCATCATGAATATTTTGTAATTCTGCTTCTGACATTTTTGTAAACACTCCTGAATCTTCAATTGATGAATTTTTAAAATCAATGTCCTTGGCCACAATATCAGGATGCACTTCAAAAGCGCGTTCATTCCAACCAAGCAAATGAAGAC
>JBAXTU010000041.1:0-2143 GCA_037130015.1 bacterium
AAAGAAAAAAATAGTGAGGCTATGGAATTGATAAGTTTAAATAAAAAATTAGGTTTAGTTTTGATATTGCTGTTTATGGCTATTTTTACTGTTGTCATGGCTTATTTACGAATTGTTGATGTGGTTTTTGGATTAAAAACAGCTTTAGAAACCGCATCATCAGGCGTCACTAGCAGTACTAGCCCCATAATAAATACTAGTGATCTTATAAATAATTCGTCATTTAACGAACAAGCACAATAATTTATGCAACCAGAAAAATGGCAAGAAATTAAAACTCAAATAAAAAATGCTTTTGCTGATGCTGAGTTTTTGGAAATTGAAACTGATGAATTTGATCATAGTGAAAGAGAGTCAATTATTTTTACCGGCCAATTGGGAAAAATGAAATTGGAATATATTACTCGTCCAGTGGTGCTGGACAAAAAAACTCACGGTTCACGCCGTATCGGTTCGCACACTGATGTAGAATATATTTATTCAGAAACAGAATTCAGTCATCAATTAAAGGCTTACAAATGGAATGATACAGATAGTGATTGGCTAGAAATTGATATGAAAGGATCATTTAATATTTAAAATAATTATTAACAAAAAAACCATGCTTAAACTTTTATTCAAAAGCAAAAAAATAGATGAGCACGACGTGGCTCTTCATGGCATAATCGCCGGCTTGTTAGAGTCGGTTTATGTTTTACTGGTGGGAGTGATGTTTCTTTTAGTGCAATCATTCAGCTCTGGCCCAGCCCAACCCGGCGGCCTGGTTGTTGTTTTGTTTTTTGCTTCATTTTTAACACTCCTAGTGCTGAGCGTGGCTATCTCTGGCGTTTTGGTATTTGGTTTGCCAGCTTATTATTTTTTGCAAAAGAAATATCGTGAAGGTGTTGTCGCAGTTTTAGCTACTATTGCAACTGTGGCTATTTTTCTGATTTTTGCTATTTTTGCTTCTTTTTTTATAATCTAATTTATTTATGAATTATGAATAACGATAAGCTTTATACCACTATCAAAACATCGCAAAAAGTCGCCACTGGTTTGGCGGTAGTATTATTATTTTGTTCGGTTGCTTTTTTTGTGTGGCAAAAGTATTATTTATCAGCTGTTCAATTAAATCAGGAACAAACAATTTCTATAAACAACAAGCCTGTGGATATGGAACAATTGACAAAAGATTATAAACAAAATTTCCAAGCCGAATTGAATGTTTTTATAAATAGTGCTGGTACTGTTAGTGGTACTGATTTGGTGAATTTAGCTAATTCAACCAAAGCCAAATTGCTAGACCTCACTGTGCCACCCGGTTTTCAAGAGAATCATTTGACGGCCGTTATTGATTTAAATAAGATTTCTCAAAAAGCTAGTCAAGGTCAAGATTCATCAGCTGAAATTGAAGAACTTAAAAAAATATTGTCAAATTTTTAATATGGTTTTTTTGCTTATCCGTTTTTTGCCTTTTGTTTTGCCGATAGTTTATTGGCTGATGTTAATGGCGACCAATTATGATGTTGGTTATTGGCAGATTTTTTTGGCAGTTATTTGTATTGCTGATTTGGTTTATTTTTTATTGCTTTATTTGCGTACAAAAAAATATCCAGTGATTTGGCTTTTTTTGCATTCCTGGATTTTTGTTTGCTCTGGTTGGTTTTTTATTTTAATTTTGGATAAACCTCTTTTGTTGCAAGTGTTTGCTGTTATTTGGTCGGCGGTATATTTTGTTTATTTAGAGTCGGTTTTTCATCATTTTTATGAAACCGAAAAAGTGAGCATTATTGACTTGAATCATATTATAGGGTATGCTAATTTTGCGATTTTTTTTCTGACACTGTCCTGTCTTTTTAATGTTTTTATTTTTTTAGATCTTAAATGGTGGTGGTTTTTGGCAATTGCGATACTAGTATCTTTTGTTTTATTGTTTAGCCAAATGTTGATTGCTAAAATGCCTTCGCGTAAAGCGTTTTTATCATCGGTTTGGCTTATGATTATTTTGACAGAAATTGTTGCTGGTTTTATGATATTGCCGATTAGCTTTTATGTCTCGGCTTTTGTGGGCGCTTTATCTTTTTATTTTTTTGTTTCTTTATTCTTGCTTGCAAAAGATGAAAAAATCAAAAAACAAACTATTTGGCAATATGCGATTTTTTTT
>JBAXTU010000042.1:0-2077 GCA_037130015.1 bacterium
CCATTATACTTGATAAACAAGACCGCGTTTTGCTTTGCCATAGACGTGATTACGACCTTTGGAATCTTCCTGGTGGGGGTATGAACGCTAATGAAACGCCTTGGGAGTGCGTGGTCCGTGAAGTAAAAGAAGAAGTCGGCCTTGACATTGAAATTGAACGGCTGGCTGGCGTGTACAGCAAACGCAATCAAACAGACTTGGTGTTTTCTTTTGTTGGCAGAATTGTTGGCGGAAAAATAACACTTACAGATGAAGCCGACCAAATTGAATATTTCTCAATCGAAGATATTCCAAAAAATACTGCGCCAAAACATGTTGAGAGGATAAAAGATGTTCTAGAAAATAAAAGCAAAACATTAATAATGAAAATTCAAGAAGGTCCATCATAAATTGATTTAATAAAAAAGGCATTAAATTAATTCATTATAAAAAATATGACAAACGAATACAAAGGTGCAATCATTGAGGAAAGCCTAGCTGACAATAGACTTCTAAATAATTTAGATATTATTAAAGTCAGAATTTCTAATGACGAAAATCCGGCTGATCGTTGGCATATATATACTGTCAAAGTCAATCAAGAAGAAATTGAAAAATTAGCGCAAAATATCAAACCCAAATGGTACATGCATTTTTGGAATGACCAAAAAGACATTATCGCTATTTTTGAAAATAAAAAATTTAAATTTAATTATGAAGACAAAGCGAGTTGGTCACCAGCTATAGACTATGGCTTATCTCAAGGAATTCCCAAAGAACAACTGGATTTTTTAATTGATTAAAATTAAGACAATAAAACTATATGAATCCAATAGAATTTCTCAGACAATTTCGTCTTGGCGGTTATGCCATATTTGATTTTGCCGTTTCTTTTTTGGGCATTTACTTGCTCGCGCCACTACTATCAAAACTCTTTCTAAAAATCGGAGTTGACATACCAAAAAACAATTGGCTGTTTTTAACTTTGCCAATCAGTATTGCCATTCACCTGTTGGTTGGAAAAATAACTCCCATGACCAAAAATCTCATAGACCTGCATGGGCATTATATTTTAAAAATAATAATTTTAGGCTTACTTATTTTTGGACTAAAAGGTATAAAAATAATAAAATGAAACAATCAAACCATTCTCAAATGACTTTTCAAGAATTAGCGATCAAACTAGACGAATTTGATTCTGATCGCAAATGGATCGGCCTAGACCCATCGGATTTAGCAAAGTCTATAATCTTAGAGGGAGCTGAATTATTAGAACATTTTCAATGGGATAATACTTTAAATAACAAAGGAGATAAAATTCCTGAAAAAAATTTAGACGACATAAAACATGAAGTCGCTGATATTTTAATTTATCTTATGAAATTTTGCCGTGAAATGGATATTGATATTGTAGAAGCCACAATTAAAAAATTAGATAAGGTCGGAAAAAAATATCCTGCCAATTACAAAGATGACGACGACCATGGAGAATATTTGAGAATTAAACAAGAGCACAGGGCTAACAAAACATAATTAATCAATCCTAAAACTCATAAACTAAAATCCGCCCATAAGCGGGTTTTTTTTCGTTGGTGATAATTTCTTTAGCAGGAGTGAGATCAGGAATGCGAAAATCATAAGAGATGACTTTGGCGCCAGGCTTTAATTCTGCTTTAAATTTTGGCGACAGCTTGGCCATAACTTCCGGAAACAAATAGCAATAAATCAAATCAGCATCATGCAAATCAGCTTTGAAAAAATTCTGACAATGAAGCTTTACATCAGCCTTGTTGACAAACACATTAAACCTTCCCCACCAGTATGGCGCCAGTGACATCTCGTAGCCTTCGCCACGCAGTCCAAATTTTTTGGAAGCGCGCACCAAAAAATGCGCCTTGCCACAGCCAAGATCATAAACTTTTTGTCCTGGTTTTAAATTTGCTTCTTCCAGCACTCTGTCAAAATGTTTTTTGGGCGAGGAAATAAAAGGCACTCCCCTGGTCCGAATCATGCCCCAAAAAATTGACGACATAATCACAACGGCCGAGAGTGAAATCGCCAAAGCCAAAAGCTCAACGAATAATTCCATAAAAAATAT
>JBAXTU010000005.1:0-57350 GCA_037130015.1 bacterium
AAATAGAAGCAGTATTAGTTCCATTAGATAGTCTAACTGTCGCAGAAGGCCAAGAACTACCAACAACAGTTAATAGACTATCTGGCGTTGTTGTTCCAATACCGACTTTACCTTCATTTGTAAGCCTCATTCTTTCTGACCAATTAGCACCATATTCAGTATTAAAGGTTAGGTCAATTCTTCCTGGTCTATCATAAACTAAACTCAAGGCAACATCTTGCTCTGAAACTCCTGTATTAAGATTAATAAATCTACTACCTATAGTACTGCTAACAGTAAGTTTATCTTCAGGATTAGTAGTTCCAATACCAATCTTGCCATCTGCAGTGACGTTAATAGCACCAGAACTTATCGGCGCTGCTACGTTACAACCAGAACTACCAGGTATACAATTAGGATTTAGTTGACCAAAAGGCAAAAAAGCATTCATGGCCATAAAGCCAAAACCAAGAACGGCGAGCACTGCTAAACCGACAAGCAGAGCACTGCTAGTGCCGGTTTCTGTTTGAACTGCTTGTGGTGGCAGTTGGAAATTTTTAGGCATAAGTTTTTTTTATTTAAATTTTTAATGTTTATATTATATCACATAATTAAAATAAATGTTCAAGTGCTGTGGATAAGTTTTGAAATAAAAAATTACCGCCCTATGCAAAGACGGCAATTTTTTATTTTAAATTTTATTTTACTTCAACAATTTTTGTAAATATTGTCCAGTATAACTGTTTTTAACCTTGGCCACATCATATGGAGTGCCACTAGCCACCACTTCGCCACCACCCATACCCCCTTCCGGGCCCAAATCAATAATCCAATCAGCGGATTTGATAACATCCAAATTATGCTCAATAATCAACACTGAATTGCCTTTATCCGCCAATTGATTAAGCACTTGCAACAAACGTTTGATATCATCAAAATGAAGTCCTGTGGTTGGCTCATCAAGAATATAAAGAGTCTTGCCAGTCGGGCGTCGTGACAATTCCGTGGCCAACTTCACTCTTTGAGCCTCACCGCCAGACAGGGTGGTAGCGCTTTGACCCAGTCGCAAATAGCCCAAACCAACTTCTTCTAAAATCTGTAATTTATCAACAATTTGAGATTGATCACCAAAAAATTTCTTGGCATCAGCCACGGACATTTGCAGAATATCCGCAATATTTTTATCTTTATAATGAATTTCCAAAGCTTGATGGTTATACCTTTTGCCATGGCATTCTTCGCACTCCACATAAACATCAGGCAAAAATTGCATTTCAATTTTTACATAACCGTCGCCAGAGCAAGTTTCGCATCTTCCTCCGCCTTTAACATTAAAAGAAAAATGGCCAAGTTTAAAACCTCGCAGTTTACTTTCAGGAAGTGACGCAAACAAATCACGAATATAAGTGAACACGCCAGTATAGGTGGCTGGATTTGATCTTGGCGTGCGACCAATTGGCGACTGATCAATATCAATCACCTTGTCCAAATTTTCCAAACCTTTTATTTCTTTGTGACGGCCAGGCAAATCTTTGGTGCGATAAAAACGATGCGCCAAAGCCTTACCCAAAATTTCCGTCATGAGTGTGGATTTACCACTGCCAGACACGCCAGTAATACACACCAACTTGCCCAAGGGAATTTTAACATCAATATTTTTTAGATTAAATTCGCTGGCACCAATAATTTCAATGGCCTTACCATTGCCTTTTCTGAATTGTTTGGCAAGCGGAATGCTTTTGGCGCCTGACAAATATAGTCCGGTGATTGATTTTTTATTTTTTTTAATTTCAGCATAAGTGCCTTCGGCCACGACTTCACCGCCAAGCACACCAGCTCCTGGACCAATATCCACCAAATAATCAGCCGCAACCATCATTTGCTCGTCATGTTCCACCACAATCACGGAATTGCCCTTATCGCGCAATTTTTGAAGAGTATCAATCAGCTTGGCCGTGTCCCTGGCATGCAAGCCAATTGAAGGCTCATCCAGAATATACACTACACCTTCCAAACCAGAACCGATTTGCGTGGCTAGTTTCACTCTTTGAGCTTCACCGCCAGCCAGAGTATTAGCGCTACGAGAAAGCGTGAGATAATTCAAACCCACATTTTGCAAGAAGCCAAGTTTTTTTTGAATTTCTTTTAACACCAATCTGGAAATTTTCCCTTCACGCGAGGTAGCCGACCATTTTTTAGCAAGAATATTAAAAAATTCAATAGACTCATCAACTGACAAATCAGCCACCTGAGCAATTGATTTATTTTCTATTTTGACAGCCAGGCTTTCCGGACGTAAACGAGTGCCACGACAAATCGGACAAGTGGAAATACGCATATAATCCTCCAAAGTCTTTTGCAAATATTCTGATTTAGTCTCGGAATATTTTTCATCAAGAAATTTGATCACGCCTTCAAAAGCCAATAATTGACCTTCAACTTCGTAGCGTTCATCGCCAGTGCCGTGCAAAATCATATCCAGCACCTTGTCTGGCAATTCCGAAACTGGCGCATTCAAATCAAATTTATATTTTTTAGCCACACTTGAGAGCAATTTAAAATTAGAATTTTGACTGGCGAAATTCCGGCTCCAAGGCTTGATAGCGCCCTCAGCCAAAGTAAGCCGATGATTGGGAATAATCAATCCCGCATCCGGCACAAGCTTTATTCCTAATCCCCGACAAGCCGGGCAAGCGCCAAACGGCGAATTAAATGAAAAAGTACGAGGTTCAACTTCAGCCACGCTATTGCCACAATTACGGCAAATAAAATACAAATTAAAATTCAAATCACGATCTTCCTCGCGCAAATAAATATTCATAAAGCCATTACCCAAGTCCAGTGCCAAATTCACATCTTTTTGCAATCTTTGCCAGTCCAGTGAATTTTTGTCTTGGCGTTTGGCCTCTTCGGACAAAGTAATGCTATCCACCAAAATTTCTATAATATGATTGATATTTTTATCCAGCTTTAAGTTCCTGGCCTCATCTATATTATAAAAATGGCCGTCAATACGCACCAATTCATAATTGCTTTTTCTAATGGCCTCAATCTCGTGTGTGTGCGCGCCTTTTTTGTTATAAACCACTGGCGCCAAAATTTGTAATCGCAGTCCAGCCGTCAAATCCAAAATCTGTTCCAACACTTGAGAAGGAGTTTGTTTGCTCACCTCATGTCCGCATTTGTGGCAATACACCGTGCCTACCTTGGCATAAAGCAAACGCAAATAATCATACACTTCCGTCACAGTGCCCACAGTTGAACGCGGATTAACCATTGATGACTTTTGATCAATGGCAATGGTGGGAGACAAACCTTCAATAGAATCCACATCAGGCTTGTCCATCAGATCCAAAAATTGTTTGGCATAAGATGACAAAGACTCGGCATAACGTCTTTGACCTTCAGCATAAATAGTATCAAACGCCAAAGATGACTTGCCAGAGCCAGACAGTCCAGTAATGACCGTCAATTCATTTTTGGGAATATCAATGTCAATGTTTTTTAAATTATTGACCCTGGCCCCACGAATGGAAATTTTATTTTTCATAATTAATAGAAAAATGAGATGTTTTAAAACCAACCTTCATTTTACACTAATAATACGAGGTTGTCAAAGAAGACACCAAAACAACAAAAAATCCGCCAGAGGTTTTACTTCTGACGGATTAAGCAATATAACAATTAAACCTGAGATCCCTGGTCAAGCCAGGGATGACATTTTTTAAACCAATTTTTTTCTGATGGTAAAGAAAAATTTTAAGGTCATGACTGCCCAATAAATATAGCCAGCTAAACCAACCAACCAACCAATAAATGGCACAATAGCTATTAAACTGCAAACCATAGGCAATAAGAGTAATAACTGAAACCATTTCTTTTTGTCTTCTTTGATTTTTTCAAACACAGCTTTGTCAGCCATGCCCCAGGTATAGATATTAATCAAAGTGATAATACCTAGCGCTAAAACTGCCAACCAAATAATTCCCATCACTAATAAGAAAACTCCGGCCAAAACGCCAAAACCACCCATCATACCAGATTCAAAACCGCCATTAGCTCCGCCTTTTTCTAGAAAAGATGTTAATTGAAACATAAACATATTTTTTTCACCTCCCTTCTTTTTAAAGATTGTTATTTATTAAATTAAACCGTATTTTTTAATATTCTCATCGGCAATTTTTTGAATTTTTTTAATTTCAGCCTTGCCAGCAACATCTTTAAATAAATGTTTAAAGCGTCCTTGGGTTTGTAAAAACTCAGCCACTGGAATTTTTTTGTCTATTTTTATTTTGCCAGTCAGCTTGCCATCAGTGTATTCAACTATTGGATATAACCCAGCTTGCACGATCAACTTGGCAGCCGGCATCATCTCTTGAGCCAATATACCCCACCCAGGTATGCATGGAGCAATGATCTGAATATATTTTGAGCCCTTTATTGTCAATGCTTTCTTAACCTTGTTTTTTAAATCCTCTGGATAAGCCACACTGGCCGTGGCCACATATGGCACCTGATGCGCCAAAGCAATACCAACCATGTCTTTTTTATTGCCAGGTGAACCGAATGACTCCTTGCCTGCTGGAGCTGTGGAAGTATTGGCGTCAAGCGGTGAAGCCCCGCTATGCTGATAACCTGTATTTTGGTACGCTTCATTATCATAACAAATATATAAAACATCATCCCCTCTTTGCCACAAGCCAGACACCTGCCCCAAACCGATATCAAAAGTGGCGCCGTCACCGGCCAGCACAATCACTTTGGTATGGTCGTTTTGTTTTTTATATTTCAAAGCACTGGCAATACCGGTCGCGAGTGGCCCAGCATTAGAAAATAAACCATGCATCCAAGGCACTTTAAAAAAAGTATTGGGATATTGGCTGGTTGTCACCTCACTGCAACCAGTAGCATTAGTCAAAATCACATCACGGCCTGCCGCTTCGGTAATTAATAAAAGCGCTGTAATCATACCGCAACCAGCGCAAGCACTATGCTTGGGTGAGAAAGTTTTGGAAATTGGAGCTAAGACTTTTTTCATAAATTTTTATACACAGGAAATTGTTTGGTTAATTTTGTCACCTTCAAAGAAATTTTTTGAATTAATTTTTTATCAGTTGGATTTTTTAATATATCAACTATCCACTTACCAATCAATTTCATTTGTTTTTCTTTCATTCCACGCCTGGACAAAGCTGGCGTGCCTAGTCGCAGTCCTGAAGGATTGAGTGGTGTACCAGTATCATTAGGAATCATATTAGCATTGGTATAAATTTTAGCGCCAGCCAAAACATTAGCAGATTCTTTGCCGGAAATATTTAAAGCACGTAAATCCAAAAGTAATAAATGATTGTCCGTACCACCAGATACCACTCTTATTTTATTTTTCTCAAAAATATCAGCGAGTATTTTAGTATTTTTAATTGTCTGTTTTTGAATAGCTTTAAATTTTTGACTCATGGCAAAATCAAAACAAATGGCTTTGGCCGCGATCATGTTTTCTAAGGGGCCACCTTGCAGACCAGGAAAAACAGCACGGTCAATTTCTTTGGCCAACTCAATGCGAGAAATAATAAAAGCGCTACGCGGACCACCAAGCGTTTTGTGCGTGGTGGAAGTGACAATATCAGCATACGGAAACGGAGAGCTGTGAACGCCTGCCACTACCAATCCAGCAATATGAGAAATATCAGCCATCATGAGTGCACCCACGCTTTTGGCAATGGCGCCAAATTTTTTAAAATCAATACTGCGCGGATAAGCCGTGGCACCACACACAATCAATTTCGGCTTCTCGGCTTTGGCAATAGCTAATATTTTTTTATAATCCAATTTTTCAGTTTTGCTACTCACACCATAATGCACAAAATTAAAAAGCTGGCCTGAAAAATTGACCGGACTACCATGAGTGAGATGTCCGCCTTGCGCCAAATCCATGGCCAAAATTTTGTCACCTGGTTTTAAGAGTCCCAAATATACAGCCAAATTAGCAGACGAACCAGAATGTGGCTGAACATTGGCGTGCCATTTATTTTTTGATAATTTAAAAATTTTCAAAGCCAAATCAATAGCCAAATCTTCTATTTCATCAATGGCCTCATTACCAGTATAATATCTTTTGTGCGGATAACCTTCACTGTATTTGTTGGACAAAGGCGAACCCATGGCCGACAGCACATCACTAGACGCGTAATTTTCTGAGGCAATCATAACCAAGCCATCTTGCTGGCGACGAACTTCCTGACTTATCAATTTTTTTATTTTAGCCGTGTTATTCATACTAAAAATTTGTTGTTTATGATATAATCATTTTAGCAAAAAATAACATTTGATTCAATCTATGCAAAGATTCTATTTTTCAACCGACAAATTCCAAGGCAACTACGCCGTGTCTGATGATAAAAATCTAATCCACCAACTAGCCAAAGTTTTGCGTGCCAAAGAGGGCGAGCGTTTTATTATTTTTGATGGCTCTGGTTATGAATACAATTCTCAACTAATAACCTTGGACAAAAAACAAGCCAAATTTTTACTTCTTGATAAAATAGAAAGTAAAAAAGAATTGTCCAGTGACATTATAATTTATCAATCAATTCTCAAAGGCGAAAAATTTGATTGGTTATTACAAAAATGCACGGAGCTGGGCATCAAAAAAATCGTGCCAGTTGTCAGCGATAGATCTATTGTCAAAAATATCACACCAGCCAAATTAAAACGTCAGATAGAAATTATTCGCGAAGCCACCGAACAATGTGGCCGATCATGTCTGATGGAAATTTCTCCGGCTGTCACTTTTGAACAAGCGCTAAAAACCATCACACTTGAAGGCGGAGAAAAATTCATCGCCTGGGAAAAAGAAACAGAAAATTTGGTCAGCCCTATCAAAGCCAAAAAAATCAACCTGTTAGTCGGGCCTGAAGGTGGCTATGACCAAAAAGAAATAGACTTGGCAAAAAAAATCGGCATCACACCGGTCAGTCTGGGCCAGCGCATTTTGCGAGCCGAGACAGCCACCATTTATCTGGCTTCCATTTTTTCTTATACTAATAACTAAATCAAAAAACTCACTTAATTTGTCATCCCGACCGAAGCGATAGCGTAGTGGAGGGATCCCTTTTAATCAAATCTTATGATAATAAAATATTTTAGAAAACACTTATATATTCTTCTAATTAATAAAATGCAATTACTCTTGACTTAAAGCGATTCCTCCACTCGGCCTTGAGGCCTCGGTCGGAATGACAAAAAAACAACCTCCGTCAGATACTGCTTTTATTTTTTTTATTTAATATTATAAACATTTTACCATATAACTCCCATCCAACATATAACCAGACTTTTTATAATATTCCCTCACACCAATACCGGAGATAACCGCTATTTTCTTTTTGCCATTTTGCTTGGCAATTTTTTCAGCTTCAATTAATAATTTTTTGCCTAGTCCCAAATGTTGCACTTCACCCACACTGCCCAATTCGGCCAGTTGGCCATAGGTGTGCAGTTCACGAATCAAGCCCGCGCCTTTTAATTCAGAAATAAATTCATTACCGCTAATCCTTAATCTTAAAAAAGCATACAAAACTTTTTCATCTGGAGATTCAAAAGATAAAAAATATTCTGTACCACCATTAGCTTGATATTTTATAATATGAAATTTTAATTTTTTAGTTTGTATTGGCTGATGTCCGGCTTCCCTGCATCTAATACATTTGCAATCCCAACCATCTTTTTTTGCCTGATTGGCAATGAGCTGACGAAGATTAGTAATTTTATTGCCAGCCACAATTGATTCCTCTGGAATATCGCGAATCAATCTAGTGATGCGCACCCAGGGCGGAGTGATTTTTTTTATTTTTATTATTAGCTCCAATAACTGTTTGTCAGAATAAGCTTTGTGTTTGCCTTGTTTATATAACTTATACAAATCAGCATGTTGATTCACCACACACGGATAAATTTTTATCATGTCCGGCATGTAATTACCATCGGTAAAGATTTTTTTAAACATCGACAAATCTTTGGCCGGAGTAGAGCCATACATATTAGGCATCAAATGCAAATTAATTTTGAAACCAGCATCTTTAAGCAGTCTAATGGCTTCAATGCTTTGATTTGCTGTGTGACCGCGACGATTTAGTTTTAAAATCTTATCATCAGTGTGTTGGATACCCAGTTCCACGCGTGTGCAACCAAGTTCTCGCATTCTCAAAATTTCTTTGGCATTAATATAATCAGGACGGGTTTCTAGTGTCAGGCCAATACAGCGATGCTTGGCGGTTTCATTTTTCTTTTGCGCAGTTTTTAAATCTTTTGAAGTGCGACCATTCAAAGAATCAAAACATCTTTTGATAAACCAGTTCTGATATTTAACAGGCAAATACGACCAAGTGCCACCCATTACAATCAATTCAATTTTGTCGGTAGGATGGCCGTTGGCGCGCAAAGCATTGAGACGAATTTGCACCTGCTTGTAGGGGTCAAATTTGGCTAGAATCGCCCTCATGACAGCTGGCTCATTGGATAAGTAAGATTTCGGCATGTTTTTTTCAGTCGGGCAGAAAAGGCAGTTTCCAGGGCAAGGCGAGGCTTTTGTAAGCACCGAAATTACGGCTACACCTGATTGTGAGCGTATTTTTCTTTTTATCAGTATATTTTCAATTTTGGCATTTGGCTTGATTTTGCCAGCCTTGACCAACTTATGATATGCTGAAAGCAAAGAAGACTTTTCCGGTGGTGGCAATTTGTGTCGGCCAAACTCTTTTCTGGCCACATTAAAAAATTCCTTTTCGGTTGAAGGCATAAGGTCAAAGATTTTTTTTATGATAATTTGTTTGTCCATATTCAAATTATAATTATACTTATGAAAAACAATAAAGTCAATACAATTCTCACTCAAACCCGCAACATCTATAATACAATTGCGCCAGATTTTTCCGATACGCGTGGCAAGTGGTGGCAAGGTTTTGGTGGCTTTCATCAATATACCAAGCCAGGCGACAAAGTTTTGGATTTGGGTTGTGGCAATGGTCGCATGGCTGATATTTTTGAAGGTAAAAATATTAATTATTTGGGTATTGATAATAGTGAAGAACTAATCAAAATTGCCAAAGAAAGATTTAAAAATAAAACTTGGGTAAGTTTTGAAGTTGGTGATGCTACTGATACTTTGCCAGCCAATAATTTTGATCTGGTTTTAATCCTGGCTGTTCTGCATCATATTCCCACACAACAATTGCGACTAAAAATTTTAACCAATACTTATAATTCTCTAAAACCAGGTGGACACCTAGTTATTTCTACTTGGAATTTATGGCAAGCAACGGACGGCAAAAAAAACTTTCGTTATTTTAAACATCTTTTTAATTACCAACAAAAAATTAAACACGGAATTTGGAATTTGTCAGACGCTCTGGTGCCATGGAAACCACTTGCTAGCAAAAATCTTCGCTACGTGCATTCTTTCCACCAAAGTGAACTCAAAAAATTACTCCTTCAAGCTGGTTTTGAAATTGATTGGATATCCTATGAAAAAAAAGACGGTACCAAAACTGATATTTTCCATGGCGACAATCTCATGGCTGTGGCTGTTAAAAAATGATATAATTATTTTATAAAATAAATTAATTTACCAATATCAAAATGATCAATCCCAAAATCTTTAAAGAATATGACATCCGTGGCCAATATCCTGATGAAATAGACGAGGACGCCACCAATAAAATCGGCCAAGCTTTTGCGTCTAAAACCAAAGCCAAAAAAATTATCATCGCTCGGGACCTGCGACCAGAATCGCAAAAAATATTAAAACCACTGATAGCCGGATTGCAATCCAGGGGCGCCAAAATTTATGATTTAGGTGTCACCTCTACGCCTGGTTTATTTTTTGCCGTAGGAGCTAAACAATTTCCAGCCGGTGTCATGATCACAGCTAGCCATAATCCCAAAGGCTATACCGGTCTTAAACTTTGTGTTGATTCGGGATTATTGCTAGGTATGAATACAGGCTTAAAAGAAATTAAGCTACTAGCAGAAAAAAAAGATAGTATCAAAGACTTAAAACAAAATAAAAAAACAGCCACTATTCCATTAACAATTGAAAATGATTACAAAAAATTTGTTTTTTCTATTATTAATAAAAAATATTTATCAGGCCTAAAAGTAGCTTTGGACGCCTCTGACGGCTCAGGCGCCAAACTAGCAACCGCGGTTTTTGCTGAGACCAAAACCAAAAATACCAAAATAAACTTCCGTCCCAATGACGGCTATAAAGATCATGGACTTAATCCTCTACTTCCAGAAAATCAACTTACTATCAAAACTGTTGTTAAAAAAACCAAAGCGCACTTAGGTGTTATTTTTGACGGCGATGCTGACCGTTGTATTTTTATAGATGAAGCTGGACAATTTGTGGAACCATACTATATTAATTGTCTGCTTTCACGTATTATGCTAGAAAAATTTCCCAAGCTAAAAATAACTGTGGACGCGCGACTAACACTTGGCATCAAAGAAATCATTTCCCAAAATGGCGGGCAACCCATTGTCAGCCGTAGCGGTTATGCCAATATTATTAGCACCATGCAAAAAAAGAAATTGCTTTTCGGCTGTGAAAATTCAGGACATTATATGTTTAATTTCGCGCTTAAAAAAGGTGGACGTCACTATGCCTATGGTGATGCTATTTTACCAGCCTTGATAATTTTGGAATTCTTGGGCAAAAGCCAAATAAAATTATCCGAGGCCATTAAACCGCTCCTGACGAAATATCCAATTTCCGGAGAAATAAATATGCCAAATAAAATCTTTAGCGAGGTGGAGAAAAAAATAACAGCCCTATATAAATCAGAAAAAATTTCTCATCTTGATGGACTCTCAATCCAAGGCTCAGATTTTTTTATCAATATTCGCCCATCAAAAACCGAGCCATTAGTGCGCTTGAATATTGAAGCCAAAAATAAAACCAAACTGGAAGAAGTAAAAAATAAAATACTAAAAATAATTTAATCTAAAATAAAAAACATCTCCCGTCCGCCAGCTGGCGAAAATCGGGAGATATTTTTTTTAATCTTTTATACTTCTATAATCACCGGCAAAATCATGGGACGTTTCTCGGTTTTTTGATACAAGAATTTTCCGATTTCGTTTCTGATCATATCTCGGAGCAATTGATCATCTGGCGCTAATTTTGGATTGTTGTCTTTGAGCATTTTTTTCACTTTCAATCTGGTCATTTCAATCAGCTTTTTATTTTCTTTCATATAGACAAAACCGCGGGAGATCAAATCAGGATTGTGAATAAGCTCACCGGTCTTGGCGCTAATAGTAGCAATAATAACCAGCATGCCGTCTTCGGCCATCATTTTTCTGTCACGCAGTACCACATTATTAGAATCGGTAATGCCGAGTCCATCTACAAAAATATAATCAGCCGGAACTTTTTTATTGGTGAGATGGCCACCGCTCTTATCAAATTCCACCACTTGTCCATTGTCCGGCACAAAAATTCTTTTTTCATTAAAGCCAATACTTTTGGCCAGCTTGGCCGCTTCTTTGAGCATGTAATGATTGGCATACACTGGAATAAAATAATCAGGACGCGCTTGGCGCAACATGTGCACAATATCATCTTTGTTGCCATGGCCGGACACATGAATATCCATAATACTGCCATGAATAACATTGTCGCATTGACGATACAAATTATCTTTTAATCTCTGGATAGTGCGCTCATTGCCAGGAATAATTGACGATGACAAAATCACCGTATCATTTTTTCTAAGCTTGATATTGCGATGTGTGCCTTCAATGATGCGTGACAAAACAGCATTACCTTCGCCTTGAGCCCCAGTACACAAAATAATTATTTTGTTATCTGGATATTTATCAGTCTCATCTATTTTGATAAGCACGCCTTTTCTAACTTTGATATAGCCGAGTTTTTGCGCAATCTCTACATTCATTTTCATACTGTAGCCATCAAGCGCCACCCGTTTGCCGATTTTATCAGCCACAGACAAGATCCAACCGATTCTTTCTATCTGTGAAGAAAAAGTGCCGACCACCACGCGACCAGGCGCGCCAGAAAGCAACTTGGTAATATTATTTTGCATTTCCTCGGTGGTAGCGCTCTGACGCACATCAATAGCACCAAGAGACTCCAACATCAAAATTGTCGGACGCTGAAATTTTGACAAATGACTATAATCCAAAAGTGGCTTGCCGTTTTTGTCTTTTTCCATGGTCCAATCACCAGTATGCACGACTGTGCCAACAGGAGTTTCAATGGCCACGCCGACCGCATCCATAATTGAATGTTCTATTTGAAAAAAACCGACGCGAAAAATTCCAAATCTCATTTTCTCTTTGAGATTTTTAATCATGACTACTTTTAATTTTTGCGCTGTATCTTTTTTATAATCTTCTTGGCGATGCTTGATCATGGCAATGGTCAAATCACGACCCACAATGGTCGGATTGCCAAGCTTCTCAAGCAAAATTGGCGCGGCGCCGATATGATCCAAATGTCCGTGTGAAAAAATCACGGCTCTAATTCTTTTTTCCTTGCCTTTTAAATATTCCACATTAGGAATAATATAATCGATACCTGGCATGTCCTCTTCAGGAAACTGAATGCCCATATCCAAAATAATAATATCATCGCCATATTCAAAAACAGTCATATTGCGTCCCACCTCTTCACAACCGCCGAGCGGAATGATTTTGAGTGTCGGGCCTGTCACTATTTTTTCAGATGGTATAAACTGGCCCTGTCTTTTAGTATCATACCTATTTCTATTGTTCGGTTGTTTGCCAACAGCTTGTTTATTTGCCATCGGCATAACCGGTTTGTTTTTTATGTTTGTGCCAACTTGCGCCAGATTATTATTCGGCTGAGTTTGCGGACGATTATTATCTCGTCTAAAAATTCCGCCTCCCCTATTAAAAATTTTTTTGGGAGGACTTTGTTTATTATCCATTTTTTTTATTTATTAATTTTTTAAATTTTTGGCCTTATTGGCCACTGATTATTTTCATAACCAGCTAGAGCATTAATTGCTCTGAGTTTGGAAATATTACTTGAAAAATAAAATTTCTTTTCCGCTAATTGCGGATTCGTCCTTTAGAAATTTTATCATTAAAAGAGTGATTTCTGTGCCGACGGAGAGACTTGAACTCTCACGGGATTGCTCCCACACGGTTCTGAACCGTGCGTGTATACCATTTCACCACGTCGGCCTACATCTAAATTTATTTTCTGATTCTTTTGGTATTAACATACCAATTGCCGATATCGGCAAAACGATCTGCGGGAATGCTGATATTAGTCAGATTATTCCCTTTTAGACGGCTGTCCTGCGGATAAGTATAAGTTGAATTGTATAAAAAGATGGCTGGCAAATCAGTCGCCAAAATAGATTGAAATTTTTGATAATCAGTCAAACGAGTATTCCAATCATTAGTTTTTCTAGCATCTTCCAAAAGTTTATCAATATTTTTGTCAGAAAAAATTGCCAAATTCAAACCAGGATATTCATTTTGTGAAGAATGCCAAAAAGGAAAAGGATCTGGATCAGAACCAAGATTTTCACCAAACATCAAAGCTTGATAATTTCTAGATTTAATAACATCCTGAAAAATTTTTGATTTATCCACTATTTGCAAATCGGTCTTAATACCTATTTGTTCCCAAGACTCTTTGATAAGCTCAGCAGCACTAATAGTTTCTGGCTGATCAACTACGGTCAAAGTTATTTGCAAAAAAATTCCTTTTTTCACACGCACTTGTTGAATTTGGCCATCAGAAGTGGTGGTTGATTGAAAAGTCCAACCGTTTTTATCTAAAATCTCACTGGCTAAAAGCGGATTATAATCATAATGCTTGATATCAGTCAAAGGCTCAACGCCAGGCAAGGTGGGGGCATCTATGGATTTGGCCTCCTGATTCAAAGCCTGAGAAATTATTTTATTTTTGTCAGTGGCCAGCGCCAAAACCTGCCGAATATAATCGGCGGCTAGCAAACTATTTTTCTTTTGATTGAAAAAAACTGCTGTATACTGAGGTTGATTTAAATTGTGATATTTTAAATTTTTATATTTTTTCAAATTCTGACGATATTCTTTTGGTAAATAAGCCAAGCCGTCAACTTCTTTATTTTTAATACCTTCAACTGCCGAATCAAAATCACTATAAAATTTAAAAACCAAACTTTCTAAATACGGTTTGATGCCATAGTAATCATTATTTCTCACCAAAGAATATGACTTAACATTACCATCAGCGTCTTTTTTAAAACTTTCAAATTTCCAAGCGCCAGTGCCAATAGGTTTTTTGTTCAATTCAGTCAAATCAGCATTGGTAGGCGCGACGCTATACCACAAATGCTCAGGCAAAATGCCAAAAGTCATAAAACCCAAAAAAGGAGCATACGATTCTTTGAGCGTGAATTTAACAGTAAAATCATCAACTTTTTCTGCGGCAATGCCACGCAAACTTGTTTCTAATGGACTTTTAAATTGAGGATCCTGAATAGAAGCGATCGTAAAAATTACATCATCAGCCGTAAACGGCGATCCATCATGCCACCTAACTCCATTTCTCAAACGAAAAGTATAAACCAACTGATCAGCAGTAATTTCATAACTAGTAGCCAAATCAGGAACTAGCTGATTGTTCATATCTCGTTTCATTAGTCCCGTAAAAATCAAACTGGACAAATCCAAATCAACATCATTAGCCTGAGCCAAAACCGGATTAACAAATCTAGGATAACCTATTAATCCTTCAGAATATTCACCACCAACTTTGGGAATTTCTTTAGTAAAAGCAAAATAAACATTAAAAAACAAAGCTACTAAACACAAAAGAATAATTATAAATAAAGCACTCAGTTTTCTTTTTTCACTGCTACTTAAAATTTTCGGCAAATATTTTATTTGTCGAAGAGAAGGCAATTTTGCCTTATTGAGCGAGCTGACCAAATGTTTGTCTAAATTATGCTGGTGCTCAATTTTTTTTAATTTTCTTTTCTGGGGTGAAAAACGATCAAAAATAAATTTTCCCCAAAAATGGCTGAGGTTCACAAATTAAGGTAAATCTTAATTAATAGATGATGTTAATAATGGCCACCACAAAAAATAAAACAGCTAGAACAATAGTGGCTTGAAAAATGACTTTTTCCAAACTACGGCGAGTGCGATAAATATTGCCTTCACCGCCAAAAGCCGAGCCCAATCCTGAGCCACGGTTTTGAAGCAAAATGCAGATAATCAGCATAATGCCGATAATTATTTGGATAATATCTAAAATCATAAATAATATTTTATACAATTCAGGTTGAATGTATTGTAGCACATCTACTAAATTGAGTCAATGGTTGTTAAACTTTTAAAACTTTTATGTTATAATGTAAAAGTTATGGATAACTATCAACTAAAAAAATGGTATCAAACACCTTGGGGCATTCTTTTTGCTATTTTAGTGGCCTTGGTTGTTATTCTTTTAATTTTAACCTTGGTCTGGTTTGGAAACCTAGTAAACCAAGTAAAAAATAATCGCCTAGGCATTATTCCAGATAATTTGACTCCTAATGCCGTCAATACTATTGCCGTTAATAACAATAATAACAACCAAAACAACCCGAATAGAAAAATAGCGGAAAAAAATAATCGTCCTTTTTTTGGCAATAAAAATGCCAAATTAGTGGTGGTAGAATTCGGCGATTTCCAATGTCCATATTGCGCACAAGAATTTACTGTCATTAGAGAGATTATGAACAAATACAAAAAAGACATCCTATTTATATACCGTGACTATCCAATTATTAATGAAAATTCAATCCCCTTAACTAAATATTCTCTGTGTGCCAATGAGCAAGGAAAATATTGGCAATTTTTTGACAAGCTATATACCAACCAAAATAATATTGCTTCCACTAGTACTATTTATAAAATGGCCAAAGAGTCTGGTCTTGATATAAATAAGCTAGAAATTTGTTTTAATAGTGACAAATATGAACAACAAATAGCCGAAAATATGAGCGACGCCTTAACCTTAGGCATTGACGGTACGCCAACTTTTTTTATCAATGGCAATAAAATGGCCGGGCCAGTACCGCTAAAAGACTGGGAACAAGTCATTACCAAATCATTAGAATTATTAAACAACCCCATTAAATAAATATGATTGAAATACGGCTTCATGGACTGGGAGGGCAAGGTATTGTGACGGCGGCAGAAATTCTGGCGACTGCGTTTTTTTATGAAGGTAATTTTGCTCAAGCCGTTCCCCTATTCGGAGTGGAAAGACGTGGCGCGCCCGTGGAAGCTTTTATTCGCGAAGATAAAAAAATCATCCGCTTGCGTAGTCAAATTTATAATCCAGATAAAATAATTATTTTTAGTGATCATCAATTAATTTTGGACATTGCTCAAATCGGCGCCAAACCGACTACTGAATTTTTTGTATATTCTGACAAGTCAAAAGAAGAATTATCACAAAAATTAAAAACAAAAAATATTTTTGTCATTAGTAAAAATGAATTGGAAAAAAATATCAAAAACGTCAGAGTCATTAATACTGCTATTCTAAGTTATTTTATATCCCAAACAAAATTAGCATCACTATCATCAATCAATAAAGCTATAAAAAATAAATTTTCTTCCGAAATTGCGACTTCAAATATTGAAGCTACTAAAATCGGATTTCAAATGACAAAAAAATGAAAACAATTCTTGAAGGCTCTCGCGCAGTTGCCACTACAATTAAAAATATTGCTCCGGCCGTAATCTCAGCTTATCCGATTACGCCCCAAACTCATATTGTTGAAAACCTAGCCAAATTCAAAGCCGATGGCTTGGCCGATTTTGAATATGTCATTACCGAAAGTGAATTTGCCGCCATCTCTATTGTGCAAGGCGCGGTCGCAACTGGCGTGCGCGCTTATACGGCCACATCTTCTCAAGGACTGCTCATGATGTCTGAGGCAATCTTTAATATTGCCGGTATGCGATTGCCAGTCGTCATGACTTGTGCCAACAGAGCAATTTCCGCACCTATTAATATTTATAACGATCAGCAAGACGCACTCACCTTTCGCGATGCTGGCTGGCTCATGTTTTTTGCCGAGGATGTACAAGAGGCTTGCGACCTACATGTGCTCGCCTACAAAGTTGCTGAAAAATTATCCTTGCCAGTCATGGTCAATATGGACGGCTTCATTCTCACTCACGTAGTAGAACCAGTGGACATTCCAGAAACAAAAAATATCAAAAAATTCTTGCCACCATACCAGCCAGAAATTTATTTGGATCCTAAAAATCCACTCACTCTTGGTGCCTATGTCGGTCCGCAAGATTATTTAGAGATGCGACAAGCTTTGCACCAAGATATAATTGATAGCGAAAAAACCATTCTTGAAGAAATGAAAAATTTTCAAAATATTTTCGGCCGTAAATTATCAATGGTTGAATATTTTGGCCCAAAAAATCCAGAAACAATCATTGTGGCCATGGGCTCGGTAATAGGCACAATTCGCGAAGCGCTTGATGAATTTAAAAATAAAACAGTTGGCGTTTTAAAAATTACCGCCTTACGTCCGTTGGCTGACAAACAAATTATCAAACTCTTGAACTCCGCCAAAAATATTGCTATATTAGACAAATCAATTTCTCTAGGCACTGAAGGAATTTTGGCCACGGAAATCCGTCGCACAATCAAGGACAAAAAAATCATCAGCTTTGTAGCCGGACTGGGCGGACGAGACATTAAGATTGAAACCATTAAAAATATTATCAAACTAACAGAAGAAGCCAAAGAAGAAAAAACTATTTTTTTGAGAGAATAAAAATTATGCCAACAAAAAAAACAGTTGTCATTCTTGACGGACAACAACTAGCTGACCAGATAAAACTGGAAATCAGAAATAAAATAATAACCAACCAAATCCACCCGGGCTTGGCTGTAATTTTGATAGGCGATAATCCAGCTTCCACCATGTATGTAAGACTCAAACAAAAAGCAGCCGAAGCTGTTGGTATTAATTTTAATAAATATATTTGCAATCAAGATGGCTATCCCGACGCCGATGAAAAACAAGTTTTAGAAATGATTAAATTTTTAAACAATGATCCAAAAGTACATGGCATTATTGTGCAATTGCCACTACCAAAAGATTTTGACACCCAAAAAATAATCAACGCCATTGATCCCAAAAAAGATGTTGACGGTTTTCATCCGAAAAATAAAAATAACAAAATAATTCCGCCAACAGTTGATGCTATTTTAGAACTCCTAAAATCAACTGGAGAAAACTTAATCAATAAATCAACTTTAATTATCGGGCATAGCGATATTTTTATATTTGGACTAAAAAAACATTTGCAGACCAAACTTAAAATTAAAAATATAAAAAATAGCCAGCCAATTCCGGCTGACTCCCATACTTTTGATATTATTATTATGGCCCTTGGCCAACCACTAGCGTTAAAAAAATCCATGGTCAAAACCGGGGCAATTGTGATAGATGTAGGTATTAATAAACTTGATGGCCAAACTGTTGGCGATGTTGATTCTCAAGTTTCCCAGATTGCTGGGCATCTCTCCCCTGTGCCTGGTGGCGTGGGACCACTCACTGTGGCCTGCTTGATGCGAAATGTTTATTTATTAGCAGAATAATTATTTATTCAACATAATTTCCATCAGCTCCTTAAACACTTTGGCATTCACCTCCACATCAGGCATGGCCCGATGCGCATTCTTGTGCTCATAGCCAAAATGCTTGGCCACAGCCGAAAGATTAAAAGCGCCAAGTGGCAATAATCTTCTAGACAATTCCAGAGTGTCAATTATTTTATTTTCTTGCGCTGGTAAATATAATCTTTTCAAATGGTTCAAGATAAACAGCCAATCAAAATTTCTAATATTGTGTCCCACTAAAATTCCATCACCGACAAAATTCATAAACTCTCCCACCACGTCTTTGGCTGGCCGGCCATTGACCAGCAAGAAAATATCATTGAGGCCATGAATTTTTTCTGACTCAGGCGGTACAGGCCGAGTGGGCTGGATCAAAGCCTCAAAGCGACCTATCTCCTCTTTGCCTCTTAGACGCAAAGCAGCGATTTCCAAAATCTCATCACGAACAGGATCAAGGCCTGTGGTCTCAATATCAAAAACCACAAACTCCGTGATTAAAAAATTTTCGTATTTTTGTTTTTGTTCTTCGGCGGTCATAATATATATCAACTTAAACTATTTCCAGTCTTTTGGCAATAGCAATACAATTGAAAAAAATAACAAATCATGCTAAACTACTTTTAACTTTATAAACTTTCTAACTTTTAACTCTGTTTTGTATGTCATTTTCTATCGGCATTGTCGGCCTGCCTAATGTTGGCAAATCCACTTTATTTAAAGCGCTCACCAAAAAACAAGTGGACGCGGCCAATTATCCTTTTTGTACCATTGACCCAAATGTCGGTGTAGTTGCCGTGCCTGACGAAAGACTAGACAAATTAGCAGTGGTTTCCAAATCCGCCAAAATAGTGCCTACAACCATAGAATTTGTGGACATTGCTGGACTGGTCAAAGGCGCGCACAAAGGCGAAGGTTTGGGCAATCAATTTTTAGCCAATATCAGAAACACCGATGCTATTGTGCAAGTGGTGCGACAATTTTCAGACACCAATGTCATTCATGTTGACGGGCGTGTCAATCCAGATTCAGACAAAGAAACTATCAGCTTGGAATTAATTTTTGCCGACCTACAAACCATTGATAAAAGAATTTCCACTATTGATAAAGAAGTCCGTGCTGGCAAAAAAGAAGCTCTTGAGACCAAACCTATTTTAGAAAAATTAAAAAAAGAATTGGAACAAGGTAAATTGGCTAATGAAGTAATAACAGACGAAGAAGAAAAATTATTAATCAAAGATTTGTGTTTGCTTACTATCAAACCAATGATCTATGTGCTCAATGTTGATGAAGATAAAATTTTTCAGGAAACAGACTACCTCACCATCTCAGCCAAAATAGAAGCAGAACTATCTGAATTACCAGAAGAAGAAGCTAGAATTTATTTGCAAGACTTAAATCTTGATGCTTCAGGCTTGGACAAACTTATTAAAAAAGCTTATGAGACTTTGGGACTTATTACTTTTATTACTAGCGGTGAAATGGAAACCAAGGCTTGGACTATTAAACATGGATCAAGAGCACCACAAGCAGCCGGTGTGATTCACACTGATTTTGAAAAAGGTTTTATTCGCGCGGAAATAATCAACTGGCAAGATTTGGTCAATTGTAATGGTGAAGCTGGCGCCAAAGAAAAAGGTTTGATTCGTTTGGAAGGCAAGGATTATGTGATGAATGATGGCGATGTGGCTCACTTCCGTTTCAGTGTTTAGGATTTTGTGCTATAATTAAATTAAGAAAAAATTTAAATTAACAATCCATGTTTTCAGACGATACTAAATTAAAAATCGTTTTATACACCATTGTTTTTTTGGCAGTAGTAGCTGTTATTGGCCTTTGGGAACAAATCATCAAGCCAGTATTCGGTTTTTTAGCTGAACACATACTTATTAAAATGTAACTAATTTTTATCTAAACTAGACGCGAAAAAGTCATTTTTCGTGTTTTTTTATTTAAATTTAGATAAAAATTGTCATAAATCATTGACAAAAAAAGTCAGATATGCTACAATAAACTGTTGCCTATCTGTTTAGGCTTGTACATAAAACAAAAACTAGATCCGAATAGTTCGGACAAACCTTGGAGGAAATATCATGACGAAAGCAATGAGAATAATGTTGCAACAAGAAGGTGAGGAAATGGCCGAAGTTAATCGCAAACCAAGAAAACCGCGTAAAGAAAAAATCGTGGTTGAGGGTGTTGCGGAGCTTCCCGTTGAAATCGCCGAAGAAATTCCAGTTGAAACCGAGGTCGTCGTGGAAGAGCCAATGTGTTTTGTTGCTCAACCTAACTCGACGCCAATCGTCACAACTGTTTGTGGTTTTCCATTTGATGGAGTGTGCTTCATTACTCAACCTGAAGTGCCGACGCCAGTTGCCACAGCCATATTTGATTTTCCATTCGAAGGATATGGCATTGGCTCATGGCTTGGCCCGATTTCAGAAGAAAGGCAAGCGTTGGTTGGATCTGTGGAAGGAGAAGAATCGATTGAGAATAAAATAGAAACACCTCAAATAGAATCTCCTATCACACCCAAACCCATGGTCAAAATCATCACGGTCAGAGACGGAGACTTCTTACTAGAAATGGAAAATGCGGAAATGATTATTTCCGTGCATATCAACCACCGCAATCGCGTGCTTCGCGCCATGGCCGATGCAGGTATTACCGAAGTGTTGTGCCAGGAAAAGCCAGGCAAAGACGGCAAACCTTGCTGGCTATGGTGGACGGCCAGAATCAAAGAGACGGACCAAGTTCTGCCCATCATGATTAAGGCCATTTCCGACTCTACACAAGGCATTGGTCCAAAGAACAAACCGTCTTTTTACCTCATGCCCAAAGTGCCACAAGCTTCTGCTGAACATCACATTGAAAATGGCCAGTTCCAACGCGAATTTTCCATAGACTACGGCGACCACAATCTTGGCTACCGCCTACTGCAAATCTGCTTCGGAGAAACCCAAGACACGGCCAATGACTTGTCGCTAAATCTCATCCAAGTCCATCGCGAATTCCAAGGTGGCAATGAGATCGGCAATCTGACCGAAAACCGTCAACCAGCCATGAAATTGGAAATTCCTCAACGTAATGAAGAGGAAAAGTTCATGGCTTGGGTTACCCGAGTCGCAGTGACACTAGCCACTAACACCTGGCCAAATAAGCCGGAAAAATTCTTGCTAGACAAGGCGGAAGACATCGTTCGCACCATCAATGAATTCTATTGTCAGTGCCGTCAAATTCGCATTGACAAAAAAACGGCCGAGAAAGCGGCCGCCCAAATCAGCAGTCTGACCTATCGCCTGCAACTACGCATGCAGGGAAATAGTCGGCGCTAACATCTAACATCGTTCTTTACTACCCACGAAGGCCTAATCAAAATTGATTCAGGCCTTCTTTTTTTTCCAAAATCATTGACAATAATAATAAAATTCCATATAATGTCAGCACATCGCTCTTTATTATCTTGGAGGAAAATATCATGGTAAAAAAAGAAAAAACACCCTTAACTGTCTGGGAATTTGTCGCCATGGACAATTATCCTAATGGTAAAAAAATTCAAGGACAAGTTAATGCTTACACCCTATCAGAAGCAGTAGAAGAAATAATGAAGCAGGAATTATTTCCTATTGAAGTCTGCCTGCCAAAAGGCAAAAGTCCACTCCGAGCTCAAGGCCTAGCCATTGCCGATGCGGTAGCCAACAGACTTGAGACGGCTGGCATAGAAGCTAAAGCCATTGCCAGTGGCAGACTAATAAAGTTTTCCAAAAAACAATAAAAAACAGCTCGTCGTTATAGACGAGCTTTATTTTTTAATCCGCCAACTGGCTGATTTTTTGCCACACTGTTATTTGTCGCCAAACTTTCTGATCTTCGCGCTTATAATATAAATTATTTTTATCCAATTTTTCAAACCCCATTTTTTTCACTTTTTCAATCCGCCCACTGGCGGACAAATTCCAAATTTTATTTTGAATATGCCACTCGGGCATTATGACAATAGCCTTGCCACCAGCTTTTAAAACTTTTTTAAATTCTGCGAAAGCTAGGGTGTATAAATCTTCAAGCTCATTTATAATTTGCTGAATTTTTTCTTCACTCTCAGAGCCTCTCATGGCCGGACCAAGATACGGCTCGGTGATAATGGCGTCAACAGACTTTTCTTTTATCTCTTGTGATAAATTCCTAACATCACTCTTAAAAATTCTTAATTCTTCATTCTTAATTCTCCCGCCTGCAATGCTTTGCGTAGCAATGCGGGCAGGTAATTTATCCGCCAACCATTTTAAATTTTCTTTGGAATCATTAATGGCTTTTTCCGAATTATCACAGCCTATTAAACTTTCAAAACCCATGGCCAGAGCTTCTGATAAAATCGTGCCCGAACCGCAAAACGGATCCAAAATAATTTGATCTTTTTCAGCCATTGATAAATTGATCATCATCTTGGCTACTTTGGGTGGCAACATACCAGACAAGGCATCACTCTTGGGCCGGCCAAAATCACGTTCGCCATATTCTTTAAAATCCTGCACCGCACAAGTCATGCCAAAAAAATCAGGCCCAATCAAAAAATCATGGCATTTTTCTTTGGTGACAATAACTGATGACAGTGCTTGTTCGCGACTCACCACCAAACGAGAGGAAATACCTTTGGCTTTTAATTGTTTTTTTATACTCATTCCAATATCACTTGACTTCTGATTATAAAAACTAAAACCAAAATTAAAACGACCAGTAGCCGTACTGGCTGTCCCAAGCACAGGACCTTCGTCAAATTTATTGCCCAAAAAAATCCCAATCTTAATAGTACCACCCAGTCTAGTGATCATTTCTTGGCAATCAAATTTTGGCGCTTCAACGCCCAAATATTCCTTGCCCACGGCCAAAATTTTGGCAGTCGGTAAAACCGCCTTGATTTCGGCAATTGAGAGCTCGGAATTATTACCTAAAATAAATATATATTTCATATTTAATTATGATAGCACTACTTGACTATTTTTTCCAGTCATGTTAAGATTGGGACAGATTAACAATAAATGCTTTTCCCACGCTGATTTTAAATCGGCGATTATCCTAGCAGGCATGACCTAGCCAGGAAAAGGCAAGACTCCTACCCCAAGGTTTTGCCTTGGGATATTTTTTTTAAAAATTAACAAATCATGATGACAAACTACGAATTGCTTTATATCGTGTCCAATCAGTACACGGAAGATGAGCTCTCTGTAATTAGAGAAAAAATCAAAAATATGATCACCAAGTACGAGGGCGTTTTGGGCCTTGAAGAAGCTCCAGAAAAAAAGAAACTCGCTTATCCAATCAATAAAATTGTCCACGGTTATTATGTGGCTTTGGAATTTGAAATGGAAAACGGCGAAAATTTAAGCAAGATAAATAATGATCTAAGATTAGACAAAGAAATAGTCAGAGCGCAAATCATTGTTAGAAAAAAATTAACTCCTGAAGAACTTGCCAAACAAGCTCAACAAAGACTGCGTGCCGAGCGCCAAGAACAAACCGCCTCAGTCGCTGAGTCAATAGAAAAAATAGAAGAAACAAAAACTGTCGCCGAGAAAAAAGATGACAAAAAAGTCAGCTTGAAAAATTTGGACGAAAAACTTGATGAACTTTTAAAAGACGACGAAACAATTTAAACCAAACATTTTTTAGAGAAATAAAAACAAACATTTATGAATCTTAACAAAGCCATCATCATCGGTAATCTCACCCAAAACCCAGAGGTAAAAAAAACTCCTAACGGCCAAAGCGTAGCCACCTTCACTGTGGCCACCAATCGCACCTGGAAAGACCAACAAGGCCAAAAACAAGAGCAAGCTGAATTTCACACTGTCGTAGCCTGGGGCAAACTGGCTGACATTGTTGGTCAATATTTAGCCAAAGGCAGACTTTGCATGGTAGAAGGTAGAATTCAAACCAGAAATTGGACTGACCAAGCTGGCACCAAGCACTGGAAAACAGAAATCATTTGTGAAAATATCCAACTCGGACCACGCGGTGCAGGCGAAGGCTCATCCAGCCCATCATCATATGGCTCCAACAGCTATTCATCTCCGTCAGATAATGACATTCAAATGCCAGCTAGCGGACCAATTGAAGAAGAAATAAAAATTGAAGACATTCCATTTTAAAAATTAAATTATGAAAAAAAATCAAAAAAATACCGGCCGTAAAAAACCGGCCACAAATAGTATCACCAATGAAAAAAGATATTGCTTCTTTTGTGTCAACAGTATTGATCATATGGATTATAAACATTCTCAAATTTTGAGACGCTTCATTTCTTCATATTCAAAAATCGTGCCTCGTAAAAGAAGCGGTGTCTGCTCCAAACATCAAAGACAACTGGCTGAAGCCATTAAGCGTGCCAGAATCATGGCCATCTTGCCTTTCGTCACTAAGTAAAACACGAGTTATAAAGTTCATAAAGTAAAAAGTTTATAAAGTAATTATTTCATAAACTTTAATGAACTTTTTACTTTTAACTTACAGTACTTATGATTTCTACATTAAACGATATTAAAAAAGGTCTCAATATCATCCAAGATGGCGAACCTTATGCGGTGGTGGAAGCGCATTTTGTGCGTATGCAACAACGCAAACCGGTCATGCAAACCAAGTTAAAAAATCTGCTCACCGGCAAAGTCATGGAAATTAATTTCCATCCTGGTGACCGCGTCCAAGAAGCGGACATGCAAAGAAAAAAGGTTGACTATTTGTATAAAGACAGTGACAATTTTTATTTTATGAATCCCGAAGATTACGAACAATTTTCTTTGGAAAATTCAACTGTCGGAGACTTGTCAGGACTTATGAAAGACGGCGACAAAGTTGACGCCTTATATTTCAACGGCCAACCAGTGTCTGTTTCTCTGATGCCCAAAGTAGAAATGAAAATTGTTTCTGCTCCAGATGCTGTCAAAGGCAACAGTGCTCAAGGACGTGTCACCAAGACCGCCGAACTAGAAACTGGTTATAATATTCAAGTACCCTTATTTGTGAAAGAAGGTGACATTATCAGAATTAACACCGAAACCGGAGAATATGTAGAACGAGTTTCTTAAAATAACTACTCAAAAAAACACGGAAATAACTTCCGTGTTTTTTTATTTTATTTTCTAAAAATTTATTCTTCATCCTCCGGCATCTCATCTTTTTCAACACCAGCAGGTTTGGCAGTCGGATATTCGGCTTCACGAGTTTTTTTGACCGCATCCAAAATCTCTTTGCGAATGACAGCCATAAGTTTTGGATTTTCTTTCAGATATGTTTTAGCAGTTTCCCGACCAATACCTAATTTTTCTTCACTATAGGTATAAGTGTTGCCTGATTTTTTAATCACACCTTTTTCAATACCCACATCCAACAAATCTCCTGAGAGCGAAATGCCTTCATTATACATAATATCAAATTCACAAGTCTGAAATGGCGCCGCCACTTTGTTTTTGACAACTTTCACTTTGACACGGTTGCCAATATTTCTCTCACCTTGCTTGATTTGCGCGGCACGACGTACTTCAATACGGACCGAGCAATAAAATTTTAAAGCATTGCCACCGGTCGTGGTTTCTGGATTACCAAAAAAGACACCTATCTTCATACGAATCTGATTAATAAAAATCAACACCGTATTTGATTTGGAAATAGCACCTGTAAGTTTGCGAAGTGCCTGACTCATTAATCTCGCTTGAAGTCCCATATGAGAGTCGCCCATATCACCTTCTATTTCCGCTTTAGGCACAAGCGCGGCCACACTATCAACCACAATTACGTCCACAGCATTAGAGCGTACCAAAGTCTCCACAATTTCCAAAGCTTGCTCACCAGTGTCTGGCTGAGAAATAAATAAATCATTTACTCTAACACCAATTTTTCTGGCATAATCCGGATCAAGCGCATGTTCAGCATCCACAAAAGCAGCTACTCCACCTAATTTTTGCACCTCAGCCACAATGTGCTGAGCCAGTGTTGTTTTACCAGATGCTTCAGGCCCGAAAATCTCAATAATACGGCCACGAGGCACACCGCCCACGCCGAGAGCAATATCCAACGACAAGCAACCGGTTGATACTGCATCAACTTCCATAGCTCGGGCTTCGCCAAATTTCATAATAGCCCCATCGCCAAAACGTTCTTTGATTTGGTCAATTGCCGTTTCCACAGCCTTCAATTTACCGCTAATTTTTCCTCCTTCAATTTGGTCGTCTTTTTTGGCCATAATGGTATTTTAAAATTAATTTATATTTTAATCACTGCTACTATTATCTTTATACAAAATCCTGCTTTGAGCCACACTTTCCTGACTGTAGCGTTTCTTTGCTGTAATCTTAATCAAATTCAGACCCTTTTGCAAGTCCACCTGAGCGCTGAATTTTCCTTGGCTATCCACAAAGATATCTTTGTTGTTTATCACCACATCAGCCTCTGGTTCAGACTGACCAGAAACATTGACTTGGCTTTCATAACTAACCAGACCATCAGAGGGTGAAAAAATCTGCAAATCCGGTGGCGTAAATATTTGCTTAATCTTGAATCCTAAAAAAACAAAAACCAAAGCCAAGATTAAAAGTAGTAAAGCCTTACCAATATACCTGGGCCAAATGCGAAAATGTTTTTGATCCAAATTACCGACTTTTTTATCTCCACCAAAATCAACATGCCTAACCAGTGGCCATAAATCTGCAAATTTCAAATTCAAATAAGCACAGTAATCCTGCAAAAACTTTTTTAAATACATGGCTCCTGGCAACTCCGTAAACTTGTCATTTTCCAATGCTTCCAAATATTTATAAGCGATATTCAAATCTTTGGCAACTTTTTCCAAAGGCACGCCACGATCGTTTCTGGCTTCTTTTAATTTGTCACCCAAAGAAGCGTTGCGAATTATTTTTCTGGTGGTAAAGGCTGTCATATTTTTTAAAATTAAAACCTGAACAGATCAAAAAACCGATTCAGGAATTAAACTATTTGATTAGCTCCATTCATCATTATCAAAGACTTTCTTATCTTTATTCTTTTTCGGATATTTGTCAACTTCTTCATCTTCTTCAATTTCTTCTGCTTCTTCTATCACCTCTTCTTGCACTGGAGACTCATCAATTTCTTCAACAATGTTTTCCGGTTCATCTGATTCCGCTTCAGCTTTATTTTGAACAATTTCTTCATCAGTCATGAGCGGATTTTCTTCGTCTATATTTTCTTCATTTTCAACATCTTCCTCTTCAATTTCTTCTTCCGGTTCTTTATAACTAAAATCAGTAAATGACGGTTCTTCTTTTAGTTCACCTTCCAAATCATATTCATGCGCGGCAAATTCTACAGCATTCACACCGCCCAATTTTTCCAAAAACACTTCACGCGGTTTGGCGCCGTCAGCTGCGCCGATAATACCCTGATCTTCAAGCAAATCCAAAATCCTGGCCGCCCGAGCATAACCCAATTTCAAACGACGTTGCAAAAGCGAAGCCGAGGCTTTGCCTGATTGGCGAATGACATCCAAAGCTTCTTGCATAAGAGGATCACCGCCATCATCACCATGACCGCCAGAAGCAAACGAGCCAACAGATTGTTTGTCCACAATTTCATTAATATATTCTGGCTCGCCTTGGCTTTTGATATAATCAATGACATTACTAATTTCCTTGTCTGACAAATACACACCTTGTAAACGTTTTGGCCGGCTAACTTCCGGACCCAAATATAACATATCTCCGCGTCCTACCAATTTTTCTGCACCCGAACTGTCAAGAATAGTACGAGAGTCAATGAGCGAAGCCACGGAAAAAGAGATACGCGCCGGAATATTAGCTTTGATAAGTCCGGTAATTACTTCCACTGACGGCCTTTGTGTGGCGAGTATCAAATGAATTCCCACGGCTCTGGCCATTTGCGCCAAACGCACAATACCACCTTCAATATCAGCTGATGATGTAGCCATCAGATCAGCCAACTCATCAATTACAATCACAATATATGGCAGACGATCACTGGCTCCTTGATTATAAGAAGCAATATTTCTTTTACCTAGTCGTGCGAGCAAATCAAAACGTCTTTCCATTTCCGTGATAGCCCACTTCAAAGCATTGATGGTTTTTTTGGTGTCAGTAATAACTGGTGTGAGCAAATATGGAATACCGTTATACACTGGCAGTTCCACGCGCTTCGGATCTATTAAAATAAATTTCAAATCATCAGGACTATTTTGGTATAGCAACGAAACAATCACAGAATTAATACAAACAGATTTACCACTACCAGTGGCTCCGGCAATCAACAAATGAGGCATGCGATCAAGATCAGCAAAATACGCTTTACCACTGACATCTTTTCCTAGTGCAATAGAAAGACCATGACCGCGTTCTTTGAACTCTTTGCTCTGCAACAAATCATTCATGGTCACCTTGGCCGCCAATTGATTTGGAACTTCTATACCCACTAGTGATCGGCCAGGAATTGGCGCTTCAATACGAATCGGATGAGAAGCCAGCGACAAAGCTAAATCACTATTTAAATTTATAATGCGAGACAGCTTCACGCCATCGGCCGGACGAAAAGTATATTGCGTGACAGTCGGACCAACATTCACCTCAGCCATTTCCACATTAATTCCAAAATTAGCCAAAGTCTTTCTAATGGTTTCTTGATTGGCTTTAATATCACCAGAGGTTGGCTTGCCAGAACGGCCAATTAATAAATCCAATGGCAATTCTATTTTTTTGCCGAATTTTTTTGGCTTGGCAATTTCTGATTTTATTTCTGCTTCGGGTTCTGACTTGCCATCACCTACTTCGGTTTTGGTAAAAACGGCTGGAGCTGATTTTTCTTCTACCGTATCCTCAACTTCTTCAACTTCGGTTCCATTATTTCCAGCATCTTCTTCTTCATAATCATCAGCTTCAACTTTTTGAGGACGATTATATTGACGATATTTTAAAAGCAAATAAGTACTCTTGGCTTTGCCTGCCAAAAATTTAAATAGTCGCATGGGCCACATCAATCCATGAATTGAAGTTTCAAAAGTCAGCAAAATTCCAACAATAAAAATTGCCAGCGTCACCACGAGCGCACCCCAAAAGCCCATCAGATTCAAAAGTGGTAAAGACAAAATCGCGCCCACATAACCGCCACCAATTCCTTCTCCGGCCGCATACCAAGAATAAGACGCATCAAAATGAGTCAAATGCCAAAAATAAGCTATTCCAAAAATCAGCATCACTGATCCCAAATAATTAATAGATTTGACCTCATATTTTTCTTCACGCAATAAAAAATAAGCCAACAGTAAAAGCACGGTCGGCAAAATCCAAGCCAAACCGCCAAGCAAATGCGACAAAAATGAAGTCATAAAATTACCAAAAGCGGTCGTGCCATAAAGATGAAAAACTCCCAACCAGCACAAGGCGGAAAAAACAAACAAAAAAATAATACCTACCCCCCTTTTTGTTTCCGGACTCGTATCAACTATCATGTCAAAAATAGACACAAAAAAATTCCAAATTTTTTGTCCGATATAACTTAAAATTCCGGTGAAATTAAATTTCTTTTTACGCGAATATCTCATGATTTATTTTAATAATTAGGGAGCCGGATTTGGATCTGGCGCTGGAGGCGGATCTACTGGCCCAGGAGTTTGATTTTCCGGAGGTACTTCTACTAAATCACCCGATCCGCTTGGTGTAGAACTTGATTGTTCAATTACTGGCGGAGTGGACGAACCATTTGAATCTGTTGATGATGAATTGTCAACTACTGGCGGAGTTGACGAACCAACACCAGGATCAGACGAAGTGTCCTCAGGCATCACTGGTGGCGTGGAATTATTATTACTGCTAGCCGTAATTTGACTACTAGCCACAGCCAGCCAATCAAAAGTCAAATCAGCAGTAGCTGGTTGTGACAAGGCAATCAAGAAGCCATTAATAGTTTTACTAGCAATAACATATTGAGCAAACATTGGTGTGTCGCTAGATTGTAAATTAGCCACCACTTTTGGAATCACATTATATGGCTTACTGAATTTAATTTCTGTACTAGTAGCGCCAGCGAATATAATCGCCGAGCCAGCAGTGTCTTCATCCACAGTCAAATGATCTTTAAATTTAACCGCACCATTAAATTCCGCACTACCCATAACAGTCAATTTACCCTCAAACATGGCATCTGCCTTAACTACTAAGTTATTTTGCACAATAAGAGTTCCAACTGTCAATTCGCTAATAGACTGAACTGATGAAGAAGCTGTGTTTTGTAAAGTAGAGGTACCAGCAAGTAACCCCGCAACTTGCGCTTGTAGGCCAGTTAATAAATTCATAGTTGAAGAAGCACCAGTTTCTAACACCGCAATTCGTTCGCCATAAGTTGATAATACACTACTATTAGCTGTGGCAAAATTATTTATAGCTGAGTTAACGGCGATTCGTGCCTCATCATCAAGTTTCATACTAGCAACAGCTTGAATAACTTTTTCTTCTACCTGTTCAACTGTGATTGATTTATTACGACGAGATATAAGCACATTAACCACACCAGTACCGCTGACCAATTCTTCCAAAGCTACGCCAACCGTGGAATCACCAGCCACGGCTTTCATTAAATAGCCTGCCTGCGAAGCGCTGGTTAAAGAATCACCAGGACGAATCGCACCGTTTTCAGCGGACACCTTAGCTGGCACCTGACCCAGCAAACCAACAATAGCATAATTTGGATTATTCTCATAAGCTTTTTTATAATTACCAACTGTTGATGGGCGCGAAGAAACAATACCCATAATGTCCGGATCGGCCGAACGACTACATCGTCGCACAGTATTGGAATTGGCCACATCCAAACAAACTGCTTCACCACTGACTAAACCAACATCACTGGAATAAAAATATTCAGCATAGTCGGCACCACCACTAGAGTATGCACCATCAGCAAAAGCTTGACCATTAGCCCACACTTTAAAAACATAATTAGTGTTACTCCCGCCAGTTGAAATCGCAAACATTGTATCGGTAGCAGTTTGTAAATTATTTTTATTAACTTGCAAACGAGCTGTGGGAATAACATCGCCAATACCAATATCTGTAGACGTTCTAATATTTATTGCATTCATAACCAAACCAATATCCCCATTTCTACCATAAGTATAACCGATAGCAAAACCATTCTGTAATTCAACAGGGACAACAGTGTTAGTCCCACCTCCACTAGAATACTTACTTATACCCCAGCTACTACTACTACTTTCAACCAATGAAATGCCACCAGTAATACCGCCACCAGTTAGAGGCGATGGCTGATAAGCAATCAAAAAACTGCCCTTATCTTCCACGGGAGCCGCTACAACAATATTATTACCATTACTAAGATAGCTTGGCAGTGAAGAAGCACCAATTATAAAATTACCAGCTCCATCAACAACAAACATGTCAGAATTACTAGCATTACCAACTCTAAGCACATTAGTTGTAATATTAGCGCCATAAACACTCAAATAAGCACTAGGTACATCGGTGCCAATACCAACCTTGCCATCGTATTGAATGGTCATTAATTTATCACCCATATTAGCTTCTGACTTATGGTTAGAATAAAAATTAAAACTTCCAACAGAACCACTAAAAAGATCAAACGATGTTGGAATAGTACCAAAAGCCTTTGATAACCCTATCCCATAAATACCGCCAATAGCTGGATCATTATTATATAGTACAATCTTATTAGCCGTGGAACTGCCAGAATTATCAAATTGATTATCAAATAATAATACTCCAACCGAGGGTGAGGATGTGCCAGCATTTATTCCTGAATTTATTTTTAAATTACCATCATAAACTTCCAATTTCTGATTTGGGGTGATAGTCCCAATACCCACATAACCAGTACTACCAATTAAGGCCATTGTATTTGTGTAAAGATCATGAGTTTTAAAATACAAATCACCAACCGTACTAATCCAACTATTATTTGCACCACTCGCACCCATGCCATTATAACCACTTCCACCATGTCCAACATACATATTATCAACACCAGAATTTCTAAAAACTATTCCCGTATAGCCACTTGAATTAGTATTATTAAGAGTTACATCACCATTTCCACCACTTTCAACATTTAGAGCTCTGCTCAAAGTAGTTGTTCCAATCCCTACAAAACCTCTACCATCAATAGCCATACGAGTAGCATTATTCACACCAAAAGTCATCAAGTCATTTGCGGGTGTGGCATTAGTTGTATAAGTAAGATAGCCTTGTCCATTGACTGTGGGTTTGGAAAATTTTACGGATAAACTAGTTCCCACAGCTCCAAGCATTTGCAAGTTCAAATTAGACGAACCATTTTCTAAAAGCAAAGCGTCATTGGCTGAATTAAAAGTTGGATAACCAGCACTGCCCAAAGACACATGTAATCTAGCCTGAGGTGAAGTAGTACCTATGCCAATAAAACCTGATCCTACAATTCTCATAGCTTCCGTGCCAGACGCAGAAAAACCAAGAACATCATTAGCGGAAGAAAAAAGTCCAGTATTGCTATCACCAACAAAAAACAATCCAGGGGCACTGGCTGATGTGCTTGTAGCCACCGCCAAATTAGCGTTGGCATAAATTGCTTTGTTGAAAGCAAATTGTGGCGTATCACCAAGAGTAGTATAGCCGGTAATATCAAAATTCAAAGCTCCTTTGCCATTACTATTAAAACCAACGGCCATATATTTGGAAGCGCTGGCAGACAAGCGCAACAAATCACCACTACCAGCAGTTATGTCCAGTTTTGCCGATGGAGACAAAGTGCCAATACCAACATTATTCCCAGTAGAACTTACATACAAAGTATTTGTATCAACAGTCAAATCACCACTAACAGTCAAGCCACCAAAAGTCGGCGCCGAAGCCACAGCAATATCTTGAATAGTATTTAATTGATTGGTAGTTATTTTTAAGTTGGTAGTATTATAGGCCAAGCCAATAGTACTGCCGGTCAGAGTGATGGGCGCGCTGGTGGCCAAATTTGTTTGTGAAATACTGATAGTAGAAGTCGTACCAATGACTCCATTGGTGGCTGAAATCAAACCATTAAGCGTTCCAATTTTTAAAGTTCCAACATATTGATTTCCGGTAGTTGAAGCATTACCAGTGGTTGTTGAATTGCCATTAATAATCAATCCGCCAAAAGTTGGAGCCGAAGTAGTGCCAATATTTTGAATAGTGTCTAATTGATTACTGCCATTCAAAATTAAATTCGCTATATTTTTATTAAGAGAAAGAGTGCCAGCTGAAAAAGCCAGTGGAGTACTAACAGTCGCCGAACTTACTGCTCCATTATTGGCAAACAATATTCCAGACAAAGAACCAACATTCAAAGAGCCAGTATACAAATTTGCGGTCGTGGTCACATTACCAGTAAAGACGCTATTACCAGTCACTTCAAATTTAGTATTAGGGCTGGAAGTGCCACTGGCGCCAATCACTACTATGTCATTAGAGACACTACTGGGATGAATCACATTGGGAGTGGAAGTTGCCCACAAACTGTCACCACCTCCGCCGCCAACCGGCCAAGTAGTTCGACTATCTCCATTGAAATTGATATAGCCATTAACAATTAAGCCGGTGGTACTGGCAACCGCCAAAGTAGTCGTGCCTTCAAAATTAAATCCCCCCGGAGCTGAAAATCTTAGAACATCATCAGATGAGGTTGAGTAAATGCTTATAGGATTGCCACTAGAATTAGAATTTTGCATTAAGATAGAAACTGGATTGCTTGTATCTTGATTGCTTACGAATATTGAATTACTAATAATACCCATTCCACTATTCCAAATACCAGCTAAATCAGGAGAAGTGAATTTTATAATAGGAGCTATTAAACCACCACCAATATCAGTAGCCGTCATTTGAATATTAGTTGTATTATTACCTATTTGTGCACCGGTCATAGTAGTCGTAGCCAAAGTGGAAGTGCCAGTGACCGCTAAATTGCCACCCAAATAACTACTACCATTAACTTGGAATTTATCATTAGAAGATGTGACACTGGCACCAATCACTACTTGATAGCCAGTTGATGCTGGATAAATAAAAGCACTACCGGTTGAAGTTGCCCACAAACTATCACCACCACCACTGGGCCAAACATTTTTAGCCACGCCACCAAGAGTTATATAGCCATTATTAGCCACTACTAATCCTGTGGTTGTGACATTATTATCAAAAGTATAACCACCGCTAGCGTTGGCAAACTGCATCACGCCAGTGGAAGTGACATAAATAATATCAGCTTGTGAAAGACCATTAGCACTGCTAAAAACCAAATCAGGATTAGTATTATTATCTTCCAAAAGAGTGGCACCCATAGCCAAAGCCGGTTGATTTTGCACGGTTAATCCGCCTGTATAAGCAAATGCTTTTATAACTGGCGTATTGATAACACCACTTGTTTGAGTGACAGTCAAATAATTATTGACGCCACCAATCATACTGCCATAACCCAAGGTGGTAGTGGCCAAAATATTTGTACCAGTGAAAGTATTGTTGTTCGCCAAATAAGCAATGGTTGTAGAAACAGCATTAAAATAAGGATCAGTTTCAACAGACAATATACCAAGCGAGGAAGTGGCAATCGTACCCACCACGCCATTGGTGCCATACAAGAGTCCGTTCAAATTAGAAATGCTGGTGGTGGCCAAAGTGGAAGTGCCAACTACTATCAAATTTCCAGTCGCAGTAGAATTGCCATTAAAATATGAATTGCCATTAACACTGAATAATGACGGAGGAGCGCCGGTATAGCCAATGCCCACATAACCATCATTAAAATTATAACCACCACTAGCGCCATTAAAAGATAACCGATCGGTTGAGGTGCTAAAAGAAATACTAGTATTAATTAAATCATTACTAAGACTCTCAAATTGTAAGGTTGGTGTGTTTAATCCCCTAAGATACATATTGCCATCAAACAGATAATTACTTAATCCCTGCAAACTGTTTGTGCCGTTATCAAATGACAATACATTACTTGAACTTACAAAAGTTGCTTGGATACTGCTATTAAAATCAGCACTGACAAAATCCAACATTGGCATATCTCCAAAATTACTATTACCAATAAGATACAAACCTGTTTGCATACCGCCAATTGGCGAAGTGGAATTATCAGCATTAAGTAATTGTGCTTGAAGCACTGGCACTGTCATTCCATTGCCAGCAACAGAAGACACCTTCCAAAAACTACTGCCATCACTACTGCCAATTTTACTATCATAAGCCATATTGGTGACTTGTAAATTGCTAGTACCTTGAACAGTCAAATCTCCGGAAAAAGTCGGGCTATTCACCACGCTAATAGCATTACCACCAATAGAAATATTTGTGCCAGCTGTGATATTTGTGTCGGATAAATCAATAGTAGTCACACCAATCAAACCATTAGTTGCTCTCAAAACTCCACTTGAACTTCCCAGCTTCAAAGAATTAGTGATCATATTAGTTGTGGTAATACCAGTCATAGTCAGGCCAGAATTAGCATCAAGCGCCAAAAGCTGATTGGCTGTGGCTGTGGTCGTGGCATGCATACCGTCTATTAAATCTGAATTCATGGCATACGGACTGGCCGTGAGCCTTTTTCTTGGTGAAAAAGTTTCTTCTGGGTTTACCCCATCATTAAAATAAACTTGCAAATAAAGACTGTCACTGTTAAAAATTGTTGAAAGAATTGGCGTCACTGATCCTAAAGTAATGGAAAAAATTCCACCAGTAATACTGACACTGCTTTGAGTCTCACTCCAAATAGGCGTAATGCCACCACTGACAGTATTGTAAATCTCAAAACGGAAACTATAGCCACTACCATCGGTGACAGCTGTACCGAGTGTGTCAGCAATTTTTCCTTGATATGTAATCTGCGGATTGATTCCCGTGGCAGCTTGGGTGGACATTGTACCAGATTGAACCAGGTCCATAAACACCCAAGCTGCCATTATGATAATCGGCACGACAAGCAAAAATAAAGCGACCAGTACATTTCTGAACCAACTGTTTCGGTGCGGAGTAAATTTTTCTATCGTCAAAAACTCCATATTATTTTTTGTGTTTAGTCATATTTTTACGCAAAAAACGGATCAAGTCCGTTTCAAAAACACGATAAGTTTTGTAGCCCACCTTAGCAGCCGGTAAATCCCCGCTATTAATCCAGCGATAAACCGTTTTCAGGCTCACCTTCATAGTTTTGGAAACATCTTCAATTGTCAGAATCCCGTTGGGCATTTGATATAAATCAACAGAAAAAGACGAGATAAGCGCCATTTTCTGAACAAGCTTGATAAATATTAATTAGCTTTTTATTCACAACTTAATTATAATATTTAATGTCCTTAATTGTCAACAATAGTTATCAACAACTACTAATTAGTATTAATTATTATTATTAATTCTTAATTACTACTATAAAATCATTATTTTCTTTAAAATAGCTTATTAGTAGATAAAAAGTAAGTTATAGTAGATAAAAAGTAAGTTATAGTATATAAAAGATAGATAATTGAATATAATAAATAATCTATTGTCTATATTTGTCCTTAATTGACAAAATATTAACCATAAATACCTTCTTTTGTTTGGGGTTTTGGCAATATTGGTTCCGCGGGCTTTGTTTCTTCTTTGGAAGTCAGAGCATTTATAATATCCGTGGCTGAAGTTGGTGTAATGGCTGGCATTTGATTTGCCTGTTCCACTTCTTCAACTTCTGGCATCTCCGGAGTCTTATCACCTGCTAGCTTTAGCAGTAAATTATAACCAACTGCTTCCCCTGCCTTGTGATGGGTCAAATCAACGGTTTTACCAGTTGCTTCTTCATAGCCGTCATGACTGGCTGTCACATAAAAAACATTACTGTCAGCCAAAAAACCATAGCGTCCATATCTGTCAGACAATTGAGCTTCTAACATACGGTTATATTGCGGTGAAAAAATCCTAGCCACCGATCTATTAAGCGGACGACTGTTTGTTTTGTCAAAAATAATACCCCATGGTCGCGGTTTATATTGGTGCGCCAAACGCCTAAATAATAAAAATAAAATAATATGCACAGCAAGCATCAACACAAAAATCCAGGTCGGCGTGACTGCCAAAGAAATAAAAGCCAAAAGCAAACCAATAATGCTTGAATTTTCACTAATTTTTTTCCAAAAAGCTTTGCGAAAAACTTGCGCATTAGTAATTGTCACCTCATCCTGATCTATGGGAATATTGGCGCTAATAATGCCTCTTTCCTCTTCTCTAATTTTAATAGTTTCGCCATGATAAATATCCGTGAAAAAATTATCTTCCATAATACCTTGCAAGGCTTGGGTCGGAAAAGAAAAACCTTTTTTAGTGACTTCCAAACGATAATCACCTTGCCCAACCAAAAAATAATAACGTCCATGGGCATCAGTCACTCTGGAAGAAATCGGCTTGCCACCAACACTATAGTACAAACGCACCACTGCCAAATCAATCGGTTTTTTAGTAATGGAATTATAAACAGTACCCCAACCTTTTCTTTTGCGCTGAAATAGCCAAGCCAAAGGCTCTGTGAATAAAAATTGTAAATAATATAATAAATCCCACCAGGGAATCGCTAGCAATGTATTAATGATAGCTAAAGCCAAAATTATAGGTGCTAATATTTTATTAACTTTTTGAGTGTTTGGATTTTGACGAAATTTATTTAAAAAATCTAAAATACTCAAAGGATTGAGCGGAGTCAAATCCAAATCCAAATTTTTATTTACTACATTATTATTAATAGCAATAGGAATGGAGAGTGGCTGATAGCCTGACTTGTTAATCTTTACAATATATTGGCCATTGGGCACCATGGCGCCATACAAACCGCGAAGATTTGTTATAATTGGATTATTCACTCCATAACCGCCGAATAAAAAATTTTCTTTATATAAATAAACCGTGGCATCAGTGACAATAGGACGATTAAAAATATTTTGTCGCACTTCGCCATAAGGCAACACTTGGACTTTGACTGAAGCTACAGAAATTTTCTGACTAACATAAGTGACTTTTAAATTCAAATCATACTGACCAATCTGCACTGGTGCAACAAATGAAAGTTCATAATAATCTTTTGAAACACTGGGAGAAAAATAATAAGTTTGATTATTAATATTAGCAGTAATAAAAGAAACTGGCTCAGGAAAAACATTCTTTGGAATTTTAACATTTAAAATTCTTTCGCTAAGGACATAAAGATTATTACTAGTGTCGGGCATGATTTCCAAAGCATTGCCATTAACATAATACCGATAAACGCAAGTGGGGCAAGGTTCGGGAGGAATTATTTTTGCCGACACAGCCGACACACAATCACAATCAAGAGTCTGGTCATTATTATAATAAATAATTCTATTATAATAATAGGCTTGGCCATTGGTCAGTCCTGTATCTGTATAACTTTGATTGGTGCCGCTATACACAATTTGACCTGTATTTTTAGCCGATGAACAATCACTACCTCGTTTCCATTCCACGCGATCAAAACTAAAATTAGCATCACTAGCAGGATTGACCCAAAAAATCTGAATTTGACTATCACCGCCCGTGGCGCCAGCATTACTGCGTAAACAATAATCAGTCGGCAAATTATTAGGTGTAGCTGTTAAACAAATTCCATGAGAATATTCATCAAAACTATTTTTTACAAAAATTTTATAATAATATGACTGGCCATTTGTCAGCCCGCTATCAGTGAAAGAGTTGCTATTATTTTCTTGAGATTTAATCGGCTCATTACTCTGGCAATCACTGACCCTAATTATTTTAGTGGCTGAAAAAATAAAATCATTTTGTAATCTATTGTTCGGATTAACCCAATTCCAAATTACCTGTCCGTCAGAAATTTGAGGTAAATAATTTAAAACTTCAGGAATATTTCTTATTACGCTGACAGAGCCAGGCCCAGAACAAGTACCATAGCCATCGCAAGCAAAAACAGAATAATAATAAACTTTTTCTAAGTCCATTAGAACAGTATCAGAGAACTTAGCAATTTCTTGTCCGTCATAAACTAAGTCGCCATCACTTTGATTTTGGGGAGTACTAAGAACTGATCTTTTAATGATCACCCTGGCCACATCTGTACCATGATAATTAATAGTTAAAACAGCCTGTTTATTAAGTGGAATGGCTGTGACAGTTGGCGGCACCACCTGACAAACAAAATCAAAAACGCCGCTAACCTGGGCAGTTAATGCTGAACCCGATGACTTGAGATAATACTTATATTGCTGACCCACAGTCAAACCACCAAAAACAATTGTGTGAGCTGTGCCAGTATTGCCACTTTTTATGTTTTCATCATTAACTAAAACACCCACCCCAGCTTCAGAGTCGGTTAAGGCAGGATTAATCTGAGTCGGCTGGCAAGTATTAGTGACAATATATTGTGTCTCCCAATTGAGGCTGGCTGTGCGAGTGTTACAATCAGTAGAAGGAAAATTTGACGCGATCACTAAATTTGTTTGAGATAGACAAACCGGGCCAACAGTTGATTCAACTTTGGCATTGACCTGCACGTCTGTATTAGTAGTTGAAGTAGCAGCCAACAATACTCCAGGCAAAAACAACCCCAGACATAACAGATATAAAAATATTTTTTTGTTTTTTATAAATTTCATTTTTTGTGTTTTCTTTTTTTACTTTTTTTTCTAAACAAAAAACTTAATACCAAAATTATAATAAAAATTAACAATAACAAATGATACGGAATAATCCAAAAAGATGTCAAGTTTGAAGACAAACGATTTTTATTATCGCCATATTCCAAATCTAGTCGCGCTGTATATTTTCCAAGAGCAAAATGATTCACCTCAGCATAAAAATCATCAAGCCAATTGGCAGAAGTCTGATTTTGACCCCACACCTCATCAAACTGACGAAAACTATCAGGCAAAACATTATGCTCATCAGCATTAAACGGCAAAACCGTGGTCACTTTACCGAACATATTAGTAATAACAATTCTGCCAACTGGAGCCACATGCACTTTGCCGTCATTTTGGAGTCGCGCCGAAAATGATACTGGAGTATAGCTAAAAAAATTATTTTTATTAGACAAGCCAAAATCTGCTATCTGCAAACTTTCTTTTATATCACCTTTGACTTTTATAAAAAATAAAACACCAACGCGACTGGAAATTTTGACCTGTCCAGAACCGGCAGTCACAACGGTTTCCCACATATTAGCCAAATAATAACCGCCAGCATCGGCTGTGCGAGGAATTTTGACTGTCACTGGAATTTTCAAAGTTTGCTTGGGCGCAATAGAAATATAACTTTCTTTTATCACCAGCCAATCAACCGCTTGATTATGGATAGACGGTGGCACGATTTCTGGCTTGCCTTTTTCACCTTGAGGCTTAAAAGTTTCAGTGTAGCCCTTTAATTTAATCGGCTGATCACTTTCATTAAATAAAGAAATAATTTGTTCCTGACTTTCACCAGGCTTTAATTCTACATTAACAATCAGTGGTGAAACAGCCATAGCCCTAACAGAAATCGGAAACAATAAAAACATCAAGCCGAATAAAAAATAAATTTTAAATATTTTTTTTAACATAATTTTAAAAATTAGCTGTAGCCGTGAAAGTCAAAGTGGTGACATAATCACCCGGGCTTTCCGTGCCATTAACATTAGCCACATATTTAAGAATAAAAGTTGACAGGCCTGTCGCACCACTGGAACTGATCAGTGGCAAACTGCTGTCAAAAGCGAATTGATTGGCATTATTGTAAGGATAAAGAGATGCTGCCGGATTGCTGATGGCTGATTGGAAGATAGCACTAAGCCCGAATTGATTAGTGCCGGCCGAAGCCGTAAAAGGCGTAGATACAGTTGAGCCAATATTGCTATTAGAAGCACAACTAGGGCAAGTTAGCGGACTACCGGAAAAAGTGATGGAAAGTCCTGTGGCGGAATTAGTGCCGGTAATTAAAGTATGGCTGGGCGTGACATTGGGTCCGTTTTTGGTGAGCGTACCAAAATTAACATTGCCGGCGCCAAGTGTAAGAATCAAGGCGGGCGTGGCCGAAGAGTTTAGTTCCATTTCGCGAAAACCAATGCGCGCCGAGTAGTTGGTGGAAGTGGAACGGCCAATAGCTGATTCGCCAACCGTATCTTGTAATTTATAATTAGCTGAAGCCTGATCTTCACCGCCACCAACCGAAACAGCATCAGCCCAAATTTCATAATGAGTTGAATTCATCACAGCCAAAAGATTACTAGTAGTCCAAGCAATACCAAACAAGCAGAATATTGAAATGATAATAATTTTTGTTCTTAAAATATTTAACATACTATTTTCTTTTTTTAATTTTTTTTACTTTGATTTTAATTTGATGAGCATAAACAAATTTTACAAAATCACGCTCAAAAATCCGATAAGTGCGCTGACCCACGGAGCTGACCGGCAAATCACCGGCGTCAATCCAACGATAAACCGTCTTGAGGGAAACCCCAAGGCGTTTGGACACATTATTCATTGTAAGCAGATCAAAATCCGCCATAAGATTATTTATCCACAAATAAATATTACTTAATTACATTATAGCAAATTTTGTCTATTCAAGTCAAGTTAAGTCTATTTATTTATATTTAAATATATTTATATACTTTTATAATACTGTATGTCTGTTTATGTCCTATTAGCCAAAGGCGCAAAAAATCCCCTATCGCCGAAGCGACAAGGGATTTTTTAAATTTTCTTTTATCTATATAAATTTTAACCTAATTTATTTTTTAAACATTTTTGGTACAAACCTATCTACTACTAATGCACATATAATACCTAAAAATGCAAAAGCAATTTGACGAGTATTATCTATAAGATGAAGAGAGGCGGCTGCAAGAAGACCATTAACAAATGAAATAATTATAAAGAGTGCTGCTATAAAAATAAAATATGGAATAAAAAATAAAATAACAGAAACCAATCCCCTTATAAAACCTTTAAAATATTTTTTTAATTCATTTTTTGATACCATAAATTTATTTTTTATAATAAGCTATCCTAATTATTATAAAACTTATTAAGACAAAGCGTCAAATATTAGCAAAAAAGAGACCCATCACGGGCCTCTTTTTTGTTTCCCTTTTCTTATTCTTAATCGAGGTTATTTCTTTTTAAAACCAGTTCCAGCTGGAATGAGTCGGCCGATAATAATGTTTTCTTTGAGACCATGTAAATCATCAGTGCGTCCGGTAATAGAAGCATCAATGAGCACTTTGGCAGTCTCTTGGAAAGAGGCGGCAGCCAACCAACTTCTGGTGGACAAAGAAACTTTGGTAATACCGAGCAATAATCTTTCGTATTCAGCTTGTTTCTTGCTAGTGCCTTTAATGGCTTCATTGGCATTACTCAAATCAATATATTCTACCACTTCACCAGGCATAAAATCAGTATCACCAGAATCCTTAATATACACCTTGGAGAACATTTGGCGCACAATAACTTCCACATGTTTGTCATTCAATTTTTGACCTTGTGAGAAATAAATATGCTGAATTTCGCGCATAATATATTTCTGAGTGAATTCTTGTCCTTTAAGTTCATAAATCTGATGCAAATCAAGACTGCCTTCAGTGAGCTGATCACCAGCTTTCACTTCTTCACCGTCTTTAACCAAAATTGAACTGGAATACGGCACAGCATATTCTTTGACAGCTAATTCGTCTTTAAGAATCATAATAGATTCTTCTTCCAAACGAACACGACCAGCGGCCGGGCTAGGAATGCCATTACCTTTACTATCAATAAACAAAACTTGTTCGGCTTGCACCATAGCGCCGTCTTTGACTTCAATTTTAATCTTGTCTTTTTTGGCAGGCAAGCTGACTTTTTTCTCAACAATTTGTTGATAGCTGAGTTGTAAAATACGATCTCTGGCCGAAGTGGTGACCACGGTGCGACCCTTGGCGTCTTTGAATTCTCTTTGGCCTTCTTTAATATTAATAAGTCCATCAACTTCAGCCACAATAGCTTTATTTTTTGGCGTACGGCCTTCAAAAATTTCTTCAACACGTGGCAAACCTTGAGTGATATCACCTTCAGAAGCCACACCACCAGTATGGAAGGTTCTCATAGTCAGCTGAGTGCCAGGTTCACCGACTGATTGGGCGGCAATAATACCCACAGCTGTTCCAATATTTACTAATTTATTATATGACAAATCATAACCATAACATTTTTTACAAATACCGTCGTTGTGTTTGCAAGTTAAGGCAGAACGGATGACAACTTTTTCCAAATCCAATTCTTTGATTTTGGGTGCAGTCTCTTCAGTGACCATTTCACCTTTGGCCACAACCATTTTGCCTTTTTCATCTTTAATATCTTCAACCAAATAGCGTCCGATAATTCTTTCAGCAATACCGCCACCCATAATTTCACTTTCTTTCTTGGTGAGGGTTAGGCCTTGATCATCACCGCAATCTTCAATATTGATGACCACTTCTTGAGCCACATCAACCAAACGACGAGTCAAATAACCAGCCGAAGAAGTACGAAGAGCCGTATCTGTAAGACCTTTTCTAGCACCATGAGTGGAAATGAAAAATTCCAACACATCAAAACCTTTTTTGAAATTACTCTTGACCGGCAATTCAATAACTTCATAAGCCGGGTTGACCACCGGGCCTTTCATGCCGATCATTTGAGATAATTGACCCCAAGTACCGCGAGCGCCAGAATCAACCATGGCATAAATCGGATTGCCAGGCTTGAGAGAAACTTTAACTTTTTCCAAAATTTTATTATTCACGCCCAACCACATTTCCACGATTTTTTCATGGCGTTCATCTTCGGTCAAAAGTCCCATTTGATATTGTTGTTCAATCACATCCAAATCTTTGTTGCCTTGAGCAATGAATTCTTCACGGCCTTCAACGGTCGGCAAATCATCCATACCAAAAGATTGAGCGCTATGAGTGAGATAACGGAAACCAAGATTTTTCAGATCATCAAGCACACGCACGGTTTCTTCGGTGCCAAAATGATAAAGCACTTCGCTCAAAATTTTTGATAAAGCTTTTTTGCCAACTTGCTGGTTAGCAAATTCATAATCAGCCGGCAAAATTTGATTGAACAAAATACGTCCTAAACAAGTCTCAATTATTTCCGGCTTATTTTTCTTGCCTTTTTTAGTTGAATCTTTTTGATATCTAATTTTTATTTTATCCTGATAACTAATAAGTCCTTTTTCTTTGGCCAGCATGGCTTCATTAACCGAAGAAAATAATCTAGGGCTGTCATTTTCTTTTAGAGTGGTCAAATAATAAGAACCCCAAACAATATCTTGAGCCGGAGTGACGACCGGTTGACCATGAGCTGGTTTGAGTAAATTTTTGGTGGACAACATCAAATCTCTGGCTTCGTTTCTGGCACCTTCAGTCAGTGGCACATGCACAGCCATTTGATCGCCGTCAAAGTCAGCATTAAAAGCGGCGCAAACCAAAGGATGAATTTGCAAAGCCTTGCCTTCAATCAAAATCGGTCTGAAAGCTTGAATACCTAAACGATGAAGTGTAGGAGCGCGGTTCAACATGACAAAAGCGTCTTTGACCACTTCTTCAAGCAAATCCCAAATCTCGCTATGACCGGCTTCAATATAACGATTGGCACTGCGAACATTATGCACTAGGCCACGGCCGATTAATTTAGAAATAATAAATGGTTTAAAAAGTTCCAAAGCCATAATTTTTGGCAGACCGCATTGATCCATGCGAAGTTCCGGACCAACCACAATGACGCTACGGCCAGAATAGTCAATACGCTTACCGAGCAAATTTTGGCGGAAACGTCCTTGCTTGCCTTTTAACATATCAGCCAAGGATTTAAGCATGCGTTTTTGGCCGGTGGAAGCGACCACGGTTTTGCCATGTCTGGCATTGTTGTCAATCAAAGAATCAACCGCTTCTTGCAACATGCGTTTTTCATTTCTAGTAATAACTTCTGGCGCATTAAGCTCCATGAGTTGTTTCAAACGATTATTGCGATTAATAACACGGCGATACAAATCATTCAAATCAGAAGTGGCAAAACGTCCGCCATCAAGCGGAACCATCGGACGCAAATCAGGAGGAATCACTGGCACAGTTTGCATAATCATCCATTCGGGACGGATATTATTTTTCATGAGATGACTAAAAAATTTAGCGCGACGGATCATACGTTCTCTTTTGGCGCCAGTAGCATCAATGATTTGTTTTTCCAATTCTTTGACAGTGCGAGGCATGTCAATCAAAGCTAAAAGTTCACGCACAGCTTCGGCGCCGGTGCCGGCTTCAAAAATATGGCCATACTTCATGGACAGGTCATGAAAAATATGTTCGGAAATAATTTTGAGTGGTTTTAATTCTTTGAGTTCGGTTTCAGCCGTATCCAAAGTAAGTTCCAATTCTTTTAATTTTTCTTCTTTTTGTTTGATAATCTTGTTCACTTCATCTTCACTTTTAGTAGCCTCCTGAGCTTGCGCAATTTTGCGATCAAATTCATTTTCTATTTGCTTGCGATATTGTTTGTACTCAGTTCGTAATTGATTTAGAGTTTCAACTTTTAGATCTTCATTGACGGAAGTCACTACAAAGCTGGCAAAATAAACAACTCGCTCCAAAGCTTGAATAGAAACATCAAGCGCCAAACCGATACGGCTAGGCACGCCACGCAAAAACCAAATATGAGCGACTGGCGCGCACAAATCAATGTGGCCCATGCGTTCACGGCGGACAATAGCGCGAGTCACTTCTACGCCACACTTGTCGCAGACAATACCTTTGTATCTGATTTTTTTATACTTGCCACAATAGCATTCCCAATCTTTGATTGGACCAAAAATGCGTTCGCAAAACAAACCATCACGCTCTGGTTTTTGCGTACGGTAATTGATAGTCTCCGGCTTCAAGACTTCGCCGTGTGACCAACGATGGATATCATCGGGCGAGGCCAGACGCAAACGGATAGCTTCAAAAATAGGGCTGGCTTCTTTTTCGGGAGTGAACATAAATTAAAATATTTTAATCAAAATAGTTAATTAAAAAATTAATCTTGATTTCTTTGGCGACGGCTGGCATTTTCATCAGGAATTTCAGACTTGGTATCGGTGTCCAATACCTTGCCTTCTCCGCTGAGCAATTCTACATTCAGGCCAAGGCCTTTGAGCTCTCGCACCAAAACATTAAAACTTTCTGGCACATTAATATTGGTAATTGGTTCACCTTTAATAATAGCTTCGTAAGTTTTGCTACGGCCAACCACATCATCTGATTTGATGGTCAAAATTTCTTGCAAAGTATGAGCTGCACCATAAGCTTCAAGCGCCCACACTTCCATTTCACCAAATCTTTGTCCGCCAAATTGAGCTTTACCACCCAAAGGTTGTTGAGTGATGAGCGAGTATGGACCGATTGAACGTTGATGGATTTTATCTTCAACCAAATGATTAAGCTTTAACATATACACATAACCCACGGTGCTTTTGTTATCAAATTTATCACCAGTACGGCCATCATAAAGCTGAATACGGCCATCAGGACTAAACCCGGCGCGTTCCAATTCTTCACGAATTTTGGCTTCAGATGTACCGTCAAAAACCGGAGTCATGACTTTATAATTTAATTTTTGTGCAGCTAGTCCCAAATGAGTTTCTAGCACTTGTCCCAAATTCATACGAGAGACAATACCAAGAGGAGACAAAACAATATCAACTGGCGTGCCATCTTCCAAGTGAGGCAAATCTTCAACTGGAACAACTTTGGAAATGACACCTTTGTTGCCATGACGGCCGGCCATTTTGTCGCCGACTTGCACTTTACGCAAACTGGCCACAGTCACCTGCACCATTTTGATCATACCAGCAGACATCTTATCGCCATTCTCGCGAGAGAAAATTTTGATATTAATAACTTTACCAGATGATCCATGTTCCAAATATAAAGATGAGTCACGCACGTCTCTGGCCTTTTCACCAAAGATAGCGCGCAATAATTTTTCTTCAGCTGATAATTCGGTTTCACCTTTAGGTGTAATTTTTCCAACCAAAATATCACCGGAGCGTACATTAGCGCCGATGCGAATAACACCTTCTTCATCAAGGTCTTTTAATTTTTCTTCGCTAACATTTGGAATATCAGAAGTGACAACTTCCGGACCGAGCTTGGTCTCACGCACTTCACAAGTATAATTTTCAATATGAATAGATGAATATCTGTCATTTTGAATTAATCTTTCAGAAAGAATAATAGCATCTTCATAGTTATAACCTTTCCAAGGCATGAAAGCCACCAAAATATTTTGACCCAAAGCTAATTCGCCATGATCAGTGGAAGGGCCGTCAGCCAAGATATCGCCTTTTTTAACTTTAGCACCTTTGGGAATAATTGGTTTTTGATTGATGCAAGTGGAAGCGTTTGATCTAACAAATTTATTCAAATGATAAGAATCAACTTTGCCATTCTTGTTCATGAGTTCAATTTTGTCGCCAGATACTGTGATGACTTCGCCTTCTTCTTTGGCCAAAATCACATGACCAGAATCACGAGCCGCTTTGCTTTCCATGCCAGTACCAACAAATGGCGCTTGCGGACGAATGCAAGACACGGCTTGACGTTGCATGTTCGTACCCATAAGAGCGCGGACACCATCATCATGTTCCAAAAATGGAATAAGCGAAGTGGCCACAGATACAATTTGATTTGAAGCCACATCCATATAATCAATATTTTCAACTGCGGTCATAGTTGGATTTAACTTCACGCGAGCTTCAACTTTTTCACGCAAAAAATATCCATTTTCATCTGTTTCAACAGTTGATGGAGTAGTGGTAGTACGGCTTTCTTCAAAAGCGTCTAAATAAACAATTTCATCTGACACGCGTGGCTTGCCATTTTCATCTTTAACAATTTTATGATAAGGCGCTTCAATAAATCCATAATCATTCACCCTGGCAAAACTGGATAAATGACCGACCAAACCAATATTTGGTCCTTCAGGTGTGGCGATAGGACAAATACGGCCATAGTGAGTTTGATGCACATCACGAACTTCAAAACCGGCGCGTTCTCTGGACAAGCCTCCTGGACCCATAGCTGACAAACGGCGTTTGTGTTCAAGCTCAGCCAACGGATTGACTTGATCCATGAATTGCGACAATTGAGATGACATAAAAAACTCCTTGACCGCGCTGATCACTGGACGAGCATTGATCAATTTATTTGGCGTGAGTGAAGTAATATCAAGCGTGCTCATTCTATCTTTGATGATACGTTCCATTCTAGCCAAACCGATACGGAATTTATTCTGCACCAATTCACCCACAGCGCGAATGCGACGATTGCCCAAATGATCAATATCATCAGCAGCTTCTTGAGTAATATTTAATCTGATAATTTCTTTGATAATATTTATAATATCATCTTTCAACAAAACACGATTTTCTTTGGTGATCGGAATATTTTGTTCAAATCTTTGATTAAGTTTGTATCTGCCAACACGGCCAAAATCATAACGCGAAAAATTGAAAAACATATTGTCTATCAATTGTTTGGCATTATCAGGCGCGGCCAAATCTCCTGGACGAATACGTTTGTAAACTTCAATCAAACCGTCAGCTTCGTTTTCGGCTGAATCTTTTTTCAAAGTGGCTTCAATATATTTCAGATCCGGATTAATATCAGAATCTTTAAACAAATCCAAAATCTGTTCATCGGTCGCAAAACCAAAAGCGCGCAAAAGTGAAGTGGCGGCTACTTTTCTTTTTCTATCTATTTTCACCCAAATCACGCCATTGCCATCAGTTTCAAATTCCAACCATGAACCACGGTTAGGAATAACTTTAGCGCCATAAATTTTTCTTCCCAAATTAACTTGATTGGTAAAAAACACGCCAGGTGAACGGATAAGTTGGGAGACAACCACTCTTTCAATGCCATTAACAATAAAAGTACCGCGGTCAGTCATGAGCGGATAGTCGCCTAAATAAATTTCTTGTTCTACTGATTGTCCTGTTTTTTTATTACTCAATCGCACATTGACTCTTAATGGCGCTTCATAAGTAATATTTTTTTCTTTACTATCCACTTCGTCAAACTTTGGTTCATCAAGAAAATATTCGCCAAAATGCACTTCCAAATCACGGCCAATAAAATCAGTGATGGGCGAAAACTCTTCAAACAGTTAAACTAAGCCCTCATCCCAAAACCATTTATAAGATTTCTTTTGCAATTCTATTAAGTCTGGCAATTCCACAAATTTTGTTTTGTTGGAAAAGCAAACACGCTCTCCATTTAAGTGTTTGTTTTGTTGAGACATAAAAAAGACCTCATTTCATCATTTCTCCCTTCTTGGCTCAAGAAATAAGCACAAAAATAGAAAAAGGAAACGAGTTTTAATGATTTAAAATTGTTTTAATTGTTGACCCACTTATAGTCGATTTATGGGTTATACGGTTATACCAATTTAAATCAATCTTGACATAAGATTGAAATATTTTGAAAAAAATTTGCAATTTTTCAAAAAACTGTCAAGTACAATAGAAAAACGATTAACTTTATATTAACATTAAGAGGTGCAAAAGTCAAGAGAAAAAGCAAAAACAATATAAAATGTCAAATATAATTAAAAAAATGGCTAAATATAGCCATAAAAAGTAAAAATATTGTTATTTAAAAAAATGAAAAAAATATACTTTTTTCTAACTTATCCGAAACTTATCCCCAGAAATCAATTCTTGGGCCAGTTCTCTAGCCACTTGACGTTCATCCCAAGGTATTTTGCAGTTATTTTTAATACAAATAGCCTGTTCACAACCTTTGCCAGTCAGAAGCACTAGATCATCTTTTTTTGCTAAATTTAAAGCATATTTAATAGCCTCACGGCGATCCTGAATCTTCCAAAGATTACTTCCCTCTTGCTTGCCATAACTAACGGCGCCACTGGCCACACGGTTTATTATTTCCATGGGTTCATCATCATATGGGTCTTCATTAGTCACCACGATAAAATCTGCGTTTTGAGCGACTAAATTGCCCATAATTGACTGACGCCCCACATCACGGCCACCACCACAAGAACCCAAAACATGAATTATTCGGCCATCAGTAGACAAAATATGATGATTTTTAATGGTTTGATACAATTGTTTGAGCCCTTCTGGCTCTGGCGCATAATCCACTAGAATTTTAAATGGCTGGCCAACATTAATAAATTCCATACGTCCGGGCACTAAATCTGTTTTTTCCAAAGCTTTTTTACAAATATCTAGTGACACTTCTTGAGAGAGAGCTACGGCCATACCTGACAGTGAGTTATAAACATTAAATTTACCAAATAATTTAAGATCAAAATTTGTATTATTTACTACAAAAGAAACTCCATTAGAATTGAACTCTATATTTTTTGCTTGGAGCTGGTTATCTCTTGAATTTATACCAAAAATAATTTTTTCATCAGCTTTAAAATTTAAAAAATCTTTAGCATACTCATCATCACCATTAACCGCGATTACTTTTTTAATTTTTTTATTATTTATAATTTTATATTTTTGTTCTGACAGATGCTGGAATAATTTTAGTTTGGCTTTTTTATAATTATCAAAACCACCATGCGCTTCTATGTGTTCAGGAGTGAGATTAGTAAAAACAACAACGTCATAATTTATACCCAAGTGCCTGAATTGTTCTACGCCTTGAGATGAAGTTTCAATTACCACATACTGACAGCCGGCGCTAACCATTTGGGATAACATTTTTTGAAGTTGAAAACGGCCGAGCATGGTCATTTTTTTATCATTCAACCATTCTTTGTCCGCTATTTTAAAAATAGCCGTGGAGGTAGCACCAACTTTGTATCCAGCTTCTTCTAAAATTTTAGAAATTAAAATAGTGGTAGTGGATTTGCCATTAGTGCCAGTAATACCAATCACAATCATTTTTTCTGATGGCCGGCCATAAACATACGAAGCCAAAATCGCCAACACTTTGTGGTATTGGTTTAAAATATTTTGCGGGATTATTTTTTTTAAAAATGATTTCATATTTATTTTCTGCCTAATATTTTTAGTGCTTCTTTCACTTTTTCCGAGGTGTCAGTGGCTTTGCAATTCGCAAGTGCTTCCCGCGCTTGATATGGCTGATAACCCAAACCAACCAAGGCCTCCAAGGCTTCGCCAAAACCATCATGCGAGTAAACTCCATCGCCAGAGAGCGAACCAAATTTTTCTTTAAGACCCAAAACAACTTTTTGCGCCGTCTTGGGACCAAGCCCGGAAATCTTTGACAGCAATTCATAATTACCGGTTTGCGTGGCTTGTTTTAGATCTTCTATTTTAGCTTTTTGTAAAATATCCATGGCCGACTTGGGACCAATGCCTTGAAGTGAAATCACGATTTCAAAAAAATCCAATTCTTGCCTAGTCGGAAACCCATACAAATCCAAAGCCGTCTCTGCCACCTGAGTATAGATATGAAGTTCAAGATTATCACCGACTTTATATTTTTCAAGCAGTCTGTCAAAAACAAAAACTTTATAACCCACACCGCCAGCCACCACCACCAAAAAATTATCTTTTTTTAATAAAGCTGATTTGTGTTGCAATTGGCCATTAAGATAAGCAATCATAAAATTATTTTTTTCTTTTAATTCTAATCAATCCGGAAAATGGATCGGTTTTGACGCCATGTTTTTCCACTTCGTCTAAAAATTGATTAATGCCTAGTGAGTCTGACGACATGTGCCCAGCAATTACCACGTTAACATGATATTTACTAGCTTCTTTTTTGTGCTCTTCACTCATGTGCATACCCACAATTGTGCCAATGCCGGCATGAGCCATTTTTTCATAAATATCTTTGGAGTTTGATGTGCCACCTGTAATTTCCGTGAAGGCGATACGACCAGCTTGATTATCTTCATTGCCGGCAAAAATTTTCGGGCCTTGTTTGCGAATAATAGCCTCGGCATATTCGGAAATTTTTTTAATCGCCTCTACAACTTCGCCCACAGTCTCAGGCTTGGCTTTTTTTACTTCCCGTTCCAAAAATGTAGCGGCTAAATTGTCGCAAGGCGTATGCACACAAATAAAATTTATATCTAGTAATCGCGCCGCATCAACGCTACGATAATGATTGATTGGCGAAACACCGCGAGCCACTTCGCTGATTCTTTTTTTAGTGATGGCTTCAGCAATATTAATTGGCACTCCATATTGCGAGAGCACTTCCGCTTGCAAATGCATCACATCACCCAAATCAGCCAAAGCCGAACCCTCAGGATGATGCGCCATGACCGTGTCATAGCCAAGCATCTTGGCCAAAATAATTTCTTGCGGATCAACATCCACGCCCACCAAAATCTTTTTGATTTGATTGCCATTATCATAAAGAATGCGTGTATCGGAATATGGATTGGTCAGCCGTTCCAAATCAAATTCTTTTTTCTTATCTTCGGACAAGGCATCATATTTGACTTTGATTTTTTTCAAATTATTTTTAACCTTGGCCTCACCGCGTAAATCATTTTTGATGCCCAGGGCAATGGCCAGAGCGTATATTTGTTTGAGAGTCATAAAAAAATAAATTAATTTAAATTAAGAAGTTTTACCAAAAATCAATTTGCCCAGAGTGTCGGAAACAAATTTTAATAGCTTTGATAAAATTAAAAATAAAAAGATATAAGCAATGGTCGCGACCGAAGCGGGCAACCATTTATAAAACACATCATAATAATACATAATCGGCCAATGAATGAGATAAATTTCAAAAGCATAACTGCCTAGCAATGTTAAAAAACCAAATTCATTCCTTTTAATTAGAAATAAAATTATCACGGGTACAGCTACCAAGAGCGACAAGCTCTCGCCCAAAAAAATACCCTTGCCCACACCAGAATAAATTGCGAAGTATATTATAAAAGCCAAAAGTCCTACTATGATCGTGCCATACCATGTCTGATTTAATTCGGAAAAATATTTCTGACAAGATAAAATAATTCTTTGCGGAATTTTTTTCATAATCGGCAAAAGTATTTCAGCTATTTTTTTATAAATATTTTTTGAACAAGCACTAAGCCAATTAATTTTATTAACTAAAGCAAAAAATAAAACACCCAAAGGAAAAGCCACCGCATGAAGATTATAAGTCATTAAAACATCTTCCTTGATTGGCAAAGATAATTGCAACACTCCCCAACTGACTACAAAAATCATGATTGCTGAAAGCGTCGGCCATTTTTTAAAAAATAGCCAAGGGAAAATCAGATAATAAAAAATAATAATAGTGATAAACCATAAAGGCGAATCAGGATCATTATAAATATCAGCGCTCGGGAAAAAACCAAAAAAATTCTGGGCGATCTGGACAATTGATTGGCTATGGCCAAGCACAAATTTATCAGCTAGTAGAATTACAATGAGCGTCAGCCAAAATGGCATAAGTATTTTTGACAAGCGCCGTTTATAAAATTGCCAAACTCCTAAATTTTTACGGCTGGCCGAGACAGCCAAACCATAGCCGGAGAGAATCAAAAACAAATCCACGCCAATACCGCCAAAAACCGAAAGCGGAAACATGAAGCGATGATCCCAAAATAAAAAATAACCAATGTGCGCAAATAGCACCATGAGTATTGCCACGCCTTTGAGCTCGGTAGTGACCGAGGCTGGAAAAATTTCAGTGTGTTTTTTTTGCCTGAGACTGATACTCAAAAAAAACAGTAGCAAAAAAGACAAAGCCACTGTCTGAAAAACCGGATAATTAATATTTTCAACCATCATAAATTAATTTGTTTTAAAAACATCTTGAATATTATCCGCCCAAAATTTATAGCCGGCATCATTGGGATGAAACTCATCAATGCAAAAAAGATTTTCCGCAGTATATCTCATTTTTTTGGAAACTAAATACAAATCAATGACTGGCACTTCAACTTCATTGGCCACCTCAACCAAGACTTTATTATAACGTTGGATTTCAAAATTAAAATAATAATCATACGGCGGATGGATCAAGTCTTTGGTGCCAAGATAAGGAATATTAATAAAATAAATTTTAGCCTCGGTCATTTCACGCAAAGATTTTACAGTCGTGATCAAATTATTTTTAAACTCTCCAACTGGCACAAAATTATGAATATCATTAGTACCGATAAAAATAGTAATGATTTGCGGATTAAATTTGGTGGCTTCCATCACCTGCCCAGTAAGCATATCAAAACTTTTAGCGCCAGGCACGCCCAAATTTGTGACTACTATTTGCTGATTCAAATCATTGGCAATTTTTTGAGCCAAGAGTGCTGGAAACGACGAAGAAGCAGAAGACGCACCTACACCGGCTGTGAGAGAATCGCCCAGTGCCACATAACTAATAGACGAGGTTGTTTCTGTTTGATTTTGAGTCATATAATTTCTAATCGCTGGCGGAACAGTCAATTCAAATTTGGAATAAATATAAGCATAAGAGCGATTGAGATAAATTGCAACTCCAACCACAATAATAAAAATCAAAGCTAATGCAATTTTTTTACGACTGCTCATATTTTATAATTTAAATTTTAATTATTGCCAATTTTATTTTCTCACCATTAAGACTGATTTCCTTGCTGTCACTGTCTGCTTCCAAAATTTCCTTGGTGACAGTGGATTTTTTCAATTCTTCAATCAATTGTTTATTAGTAAAAACTTTTTTTACTACTTCACCATCACTCTGCCAGTTTAATTTGATTTGATCATGAATAGTCAGGCCAGCTTCTTTGCGAAGATTATTAATAGTACGAACAAGTTCGCGCAAAGCGCCTTCAACTTTAAGTTCTTCGGTGATTTCTACATCCAATTCAACCTTAACTTCGTTGGATTTATTAAATTCAACTTGTTTAACATTTAATTTATCCTTAATTATCTCAATTAATTTTTCTTTATAAAGCTCATCAGCTAAAACAATGCCATAAACACTAATTTTATTTAATGGCTGTCTGATTTTTATACCAACCTCGGCGCGCTTAGCTAAACCCAATTCTTCAATCCTAGCCGTTAAACTCATTTGTTCCGTTATTTGATTACTAACACTGATAGCCTCAGGTCTGCCAAAAAATTCTTCGTCAACTTTCGGCCATTTTTCCAAATGCACAGACTCTAATTTGCCACCAATTTCTTTGTAAATATGTTCTGCGATAAAAGGTGTAAATGGCGCCATAATTTTTGATAATTCCAACAAAACAAATTTAAAAGTTGCCAAAGCTTTTTGCTTATCAACTTCATCATTGCCTTTTAAACGTTCTCTGGATAATTGAAGCCAACGAGTTGAAAACTCATCAATAAATTCTGCCAAGGGACGGGTGGCGCGAGGCAAATCATACGCTTCCATATTTTTATTCACCTCTATATTTAACAAATTCAATTTAATTATCAACCATTTATCCAACACGTTATCGGATTGTAAAGACGCATTGCAATGCGTCTCTACGCCAGTATCCTCATATAATTTATAAAAGCTCAAAATATTATTCAGCAACATCACCACTTTTTGCATGGCTTCTTTGACACCATTATCATCAAAGCTCATATTCTCTGCTTGCATGACTGGCGAGGTGAGTAAATAATAACGCAGGGCATCGGCGCCATATTTTTCCATAATAATTTCCGGCTCCGTGTAATTAGCCAAACGCTTGGACATTTTTTTACCATCACTAGCCACCACAATACCATTAACAATCACATTATCAAAAGCTCTACTATCTTTGATGGCTGAGGAAATCACATGCAAATAATAAAACCAAGCGCGAGTTTGATCTACACCCTCAGCAATAAACTTGGCTGGAAAACCCGCTTCAAATTTTTCCTTGTTTTCAAAAGGATAATGCTGTTGAGCATAAGGCATGGAGCCAGAATCAAACCAAGTATCCAACACATCGGGAATGCGTTTCATTTTTTTACCACAAGCACAAGGCACTTCTATTTTGTCCACAAAATGTTTATGTAAATCAGTGAGCTTGACGCCACTGTCTGTCTCTAATTCAGAAACAGAACCATATACTTTCATATTTCCACACTCGCAACGCCAAATTGGAATCACGCTCGCCCAAAAACGCTGACGAGAAATTGACCAATCACGCGCGCCTTCCAACCATTTGCCAAAACGACCTTCTTTAATATGTTCGGGCGACCAATTTATATCTTTAGCAGTCTCCAAAAATTTCGGTTTAATATTGGTCACCTTAACAAACCAAGATGAGGTCGCATAATTAATGAGCGGAGTCTCACAACGCCAACAATGCGGATAGCTGTGCTCGTATTTTTCTTTAGCAAACAATAAATTTTTATCGGCTAAATATTTTATAATTTCCACATCTGTCTTTTGAGTATCATCAGCCGGCTTTACATTCAAGCCCACAAAATCTGTCACTTCTTCCTTAAAATTTCCGCTCAGTGTAACATTTTGAATAAAGGCTAAATTCTTTTCTTTGCCCAACTGCATATCTTCTTCACCATAGGCCGGAGCAATATGCACCACACCAGTACCATCGCTAGTCGTCACAAAGTCTGCACTGACAATCGTGTATAAATTTTCTTTATTGGACATTTCCTTATCCAAATAATACGGAAATAGTGGTTTGTATTTTTTACCAACTAATTCAGATCCTTTAAAC
>JBAXTU010000006.1:0-48346 GCA_037130015.1 bacterium
TCCTCATCCAAGCCGCCCAATTGATCATAAACTTGGCGACGAAAAATCATAGCCGCGCCAGAGATGGCCTCGGCTTCGCCAATTTCCTGTTCGTTACCTATGTTTTTGGGACGATAGCTATTATTTTGCCCGAACAAAAAAGACAGGCCCGACAAATAAATAAAAGAATTCCAAGGGTTGGGCAAACGGCGGCGGCAAGAGTCCTGAAAACTGCCGTCTTTATTCAAGAGACGCGGACCAGCCAAATTGATATTTTTATTATTATCCAAATAATCAACCAGCTTGTTAATGGCTTGATCCGAAACAATAACGTCGCTATTCAAAAGCATCAGATAATCTCCTTTGGCAACCTTCAAGCCGGCATTGTTGCCTTTGGCAAAGCCAAGATTGGTTTTGTTATCCAACGGCACGACTTGCGGAAATTCCGTCGTTATCATTTCTTTGCTGCCGTCGGTAGAGCCGTTATCAGCCACGATGATTTCAAAATCAAAACCATTTGTTTCTTTATAAATTGATTGAATGGCCTGCTTTAATAAATCTTTAGTATTCCAATTTAGAATTATAATTGACAGCTTCATAATTTCTCGTATTTTATTTTACCGATCTTTCTCTGATAAACGCCAGTCGGCCAACCGCACATTTTGGCCAGATCTCCATAAGCAACAACCAAGGGCACCAAAAACAAGCCAACAATGACAAAAACAACCCCCCGGTCATGATTGAATTCCAGCCAGCGATGCCAGAATTTTTTGATATAAAAAAACATTCCAACCACAAGTAACAACAACCAATAAGGATTTGAAAAATAACTCAACAGTAAAATAATGATTGATCCTGAATAAACAACATAACGAATCAACTGACGCTTAAACCACAAATTAGCATGCCCATCGCCGCGAGTATAACGGAATAATTGCAAAAAAAACTTTTTTAAATTGTCTCTCGCTTCCCAGAAAGCCAAAGGTTCGCGAATATAAAAAACCTTGGGCTTATTTTTTAAAATCCGCAAATCATAAAAAATATCCTCGCAAATCGGCAGCCATTCAGGATATTTGCCGGCGCGCCGCCAAACATCCTTGGTAAAAGCGACTGAACGGCTGGAAAAAAGCCAATTTTTTTTAAATTCATCTTTGGCTGGAGTGCTAGCTGAAAAAATCAAACGTTTGATAAAAGTATCTTCCGGCTTAAGCCATGGACCAAAAGCCGTACCTATGAAATCATAGCCTTGTTCAAACAGCTGGGAAATTTTTTCAAGCCAATTGGGCCGGTATGAACAACCGGCATCAGCGACTGCAATATTTTCATTGGCTGCTTTTTCCACCGCGTAATTACGGCCAGAGGATATATTGCCCTTAAATTGGAATACTTTTATTTTATCGTTGTTAGCGGCATACTGCTGTAAATTTTCCCAAGTTCCGTCAGTAGAACCGCCGTCAACTATAATGATCTCATCCGGCTGGATAGTTTGAGAGAGAATACTCTTGATCCAGCCGTCAAAATTATTTTTTTCATTAATTAAGGTAGTAATTAGAGAAACCATATTATTGTTTTAAATTTTTAATTTTTAAACTTAATTTTCCTAATAATAAAATTTCAAACAATATCATCCGCTTTTTGAAACCGCCATAATTTTTTTTGACAAAGATACGCAAACTCTGCAGAAACATCTTTAATCTTTCAGGATCATGCCTGCTCTTGTAGCTGCCGCCATAAACATGGACCATCGGCTCTGTTTTTATGGCCATCAATTTGTAGCCGGCCCTATTAATCCGCCAACACAAATCAGTCTCTTCAAAATACATAAAATATTCTTCTCCTAAAAAACCAACCCTATCCAAAACAGCTTTTCTAAACATGGCCGCCGCGCCGGTAATATAATCCAAACGCATCCCTTTGTCTGGTATTTCCTGACGAAAAATTGCCATGTCTTTTAATTTTTTCTTGGCAAATTCTGGAAAGAAGAATGTTATTGGCAACAAATACCTCAAAACATTCAAGATGGTTGGGAAATAACCGCCGACTGACTGCCATGATCCGTCGGGATAAATCAATTGCGGCACCACGCCGGCCACCTGAGAATTATGCTCCAAATAATCAAACATTTGCTGGAGAGTATTTTTACCGATTTCAGTATCGCTGTTAAGCAAAAAAATATAATCGCCGCCTGCTGTCGCAATGGCTTGATTATTGGCTTTAGCAAATCCCAAATTTTCATTATTAATTATCAATTTAACATTGGGGAAATCATTTCTGATCATTTCAACGCTGTCGTCCTGGGAATTATTATCCGCCACGATTATTTCCTGGGGCGCAAAAGCAGAGGCCAAAATAGCAGCTAGGCATTTTCTGGTCAATTCCCGAGTGTTATAACTTACAACAATTATGGAAATTTTATTTTGATCCATAAGCTAATTACTCAAAAGAAAAACCGAATATTTAAAGGTGTAGCTGCCTCGATGCAAGATTTTTTCTTTGATTTTTTTAAGATTGTTATCCAAAGGAACAGAATCATATCGCTCTATAATTTTTAATCCGGCCGGAATCTTGCTATCGGTATTATTATTGACATTGCCGTCATCAGAGGCGGTGGTAAAAAACCAAAACCGCTTGCTAGTGCTAGTTGAAAATTCAGAGCTGATCTTGTCTGATTCAATGGGAGTGATTTTTTTAAAATATTGCGACTTATAATAATCAAAAAATCCGCGGTTAAGATCACTATTGATAATCAAATAATCGCCAACCAAAGATTCATCGCGAATAAATTCAAAACTTTTGAAATTATTGAAGTAGCTGGCATTTAAATAATTTTTAGCGCTGTAAAAGTTTATCAAACCGAACAACTCTACAATAATTATGCCACTAATGATAAAATTCCGCCAATGCTTTTTACTAATTTTGGATATTACTATAACCAAGGAAATAATAAATAGAGGAAAAGCAACAAAACCGTATTTGGGATAAACAATAAAATTATACCTTGGATCAAGAATATTCAAAATAACCGTATTCAAAACAATAACCATCAAACATACAGCCAGAACAAACAACTGCTCCCGCGAGAACTGTTTCTGTCTGATTTTTTCCACTCCGAAATAACCCAATAAAGCTAATACCAACAAACCCAATCCAAAAACCAAATAATTCCAGGGCAGAATATTTTCACCGAAAAAGAAAGCGTAAAAATGCATGAAAAAATCCAACAAAAAAGTAACTGGTCCCCTGCCGAACAAATCAACCTTATTAAAACCGCCGTCTTGCTGGATAAAGACACGGTGCCAAATCAGCCAAACCATCGGCAGGAAAGATAAGGCCAAAATCAATTGGATTTTAAACCAGTTCAGCCAGGATAAAAATTTGACTTTTCTAAGCCAAGCCCAGATGAAAATAAAATTGGAAATAATTATCAAATAGAAAAAATGCGGATAATCGGTCCAGCCAACCAAGAAAGCAAAAAAAGCAAAACAGATAATATTTTTTTTACTGGCGGCAGTAAAAAGAAGCTCATACAAAAAATATAAAGCGGCCAAGGTAAAAAGCGCAGTCAAAGAATGATAACGCGCCATCTGAGAAATTAGGACAAAATAAGACGACAACATCATAAAAACTACGGCCAAAATCGCCCAAGACTGTTTTTTGATGATTTTTTTAGTCCAATAATAAGTCAAAACGGAAAGCAACAATCCGCTAATAATGGAAAGCAGACGAATTCCCAAAATGCCAGCTGGAAATATTTTATAAGTGACATTCTGCAAAAAATAATAAAGTGGGGCGTGATTGTCTGGAACTTTGAAATACTCTATTAGATACCTAAATGGATTATAATGCAAATACCAGAACACTGCTGTTTCATCCATCCAAAGAGCTCGCGTCGTGGCATGAAAAAGCAGTAGAGCCAAAACACCGGTAAATAGCAAAATCAAACCGCGATTGTCATCTATTTTTCTAAATATTTTAAAGCCGCTGTAAACAACAATCTGCTTTGCAAATAAATAATATTCCTTGGCATTTAATTTTGACTGTTCAAATTTACGGCTGCGAAAAGTATAAGACATTTCCTTGACTTGATTGAATTTTCCTTTAACTAAAATTTCCAAAAGGATCTTATACCCCACCGTATTAAGCTTTACTCCGTCAATCACCCGGCGATTAAAGAAAAAATAACCGGAAAGAGGGTCTTTAACTCCAGTCAACAGACGAGTAATAAACACGCCGGCTTCTGAAGTGGCGCGCCGCCACCAAACCCATTTTTCTACTTTGCTGCCTTCAGCAAAACGACTACCCATGGCAACGTCATAATCTGCAAGGGATTTGATAAGCTGATCCAAAATCACCGGATCATGTCCCATATCAGCATCCATAACTCCTAAATACGGGCGTTCTGAAAATTTAAAACCTTCAATAACCGCTGACCCCAAACCCATTTTACCGGCACGATGAATAACTTGAATCGGATATTTGGCCTTAAGATCTTCAGCGATTTGCCCAGTGCCATCGGGCGAATTATCATCAACAAAAATCAGCTCCAAGTCAATTTCGTTTTTATCAATACTATTAAAAATCTCCTCTGTCAAAGGCTCCAAATTCTTGGCCTCATTATAAGTTGGAATAACTATTGAGATTTTAATCATATAATTGATTAGTAATTAGTAATAATTTCCACCCGATTTCACTGACGACCAAATGCAACCAATATTATTTCTGCAATCCTTCATAATGATAAACATATGATTATACTTTAGGGTGCCTTGCAAAATATACGGAATAATTGCGCAAATAATAATAATTGAACAAATCAGCTTTTTAAATTTATACTTTTCCCCTAAATAAACCAGCGAATAAGCTGACAACGGCACTAACAGCCAAGCCGAAATAAACACTGTCCGGCTCAAAAATAACGGCCACCCAAAATATGACAAGCTTGGAACAAACACAGCCAGAAAATACAGCTTGATATCCTTGTCAATTTTAGATCGATTTTTTAACATCAAAAATACGCCCAATAAAATAAAAGGCCAAAGCGCGTTAAAAGTTGAAGCATTAATAAAAAACCATTTATAAAATTGATAATTATCAGCGGCATACCGATTCCAGTTATCAATAAACCATTGCCCCGAATTATAATGGATTGTCAAACCGACGGCTTGATTAATGATTAAAATAATAAAAGGAATAGCGGAAAATTTAACAAAATCAATGGCTTTGTTTTTTAATTTAAGATCAGCAAACAACAAGATAACGGCAAAAAATATTGCTCCCATGGCTCCGCTTTCCTTGGTCAGCATACCCAAGCCGACAGCCAAACCTGAGACCCATAAACGCCAATCTTTTTTATCGCGATACCATCTCCAAACCAAATAGACAGTCAGTAAAAACCAAAAAAAACCGCCCATGTCCTGGACTTGGGTCAAGCCATAACGCAAAATAGGATAAGCAGTTATGATAAAGACAGATGTTAAAAAACCGATTTTTTTATTTTTAAAAACATCAGCGATTAATTTATAAGACAATATGCAAAGGCCTAAATAAAAAATAATATTTAAAGCAATAATAACCATCACCGGACTTAAAAAGCGGAAGATAGTCGCCCCAACAATCGGATAGAAAGAATTCAAGTAGCGATTCGGATGCAACGGACTGTCAAGCCCGCGAAAACGTTCAATCGTCCAAATAAAACTGTCCGTGTCATTATTGGGATGAAAACCGAATAAGTCAGCAAAAACAAATAAATTTACAACAGCCAAACTAAAAATTGCCAAAAGAATCAGATGGTCATTTCTAATCCGATCAAAAAATCCATATTTAAAAATGCAATAAATTGAATGAAAACCGTCTTTCCAATTAATTTTTTTACCTTCGCTATAGGTGCGTCCATTATAAGAAACGCCTACCTCAAAAATCTTAATTTTATTTATCCTGGACAACTTTAAAGTGAACTCAGGTTCAAAGCCAAAACGATTTTCTTTAAGCTCTATTTTTTTTAATAAATCCCTTTTGAACAATTTAAAACATGTTTCCATATCGGTCAGATTGATATTAGAAAACATATTGCTTAAAAGCGTCAGAAACTTATTGCCTAAATAATGCCAAAAATAAACCACGCGATGAGCTCCCTTGCCCATAAACCTGGAGCCAAATACCACATCAGCGCCAAATTTGGCTATCGGCTCCAAAAGCAAGCCATATTCATTGGGGTCGTACTCTATATCAGCATCCTGAATGATTATATAGTCACCGGTTGCCACCAAAAAACCAGCGTGCAAAGCAGCGCCCTTTCCCTTATTGATATCATGGAATATAATCCTAAAATCTTGGTTAAGATTTTTTAAAATATCCCTAGTTCCGTCAGTTGAACCATCATCAACAATAATAATTTCTTTTTCCCAGTCGCCAATATCAACAGACTGGACTTTGTTTAGTAAATTAATAATTGTATTCTTTTCATTATAGACCGGAATCACTATTGAAAGCTTCATAATATGATTTTTATTTCTTATTGATAAAATAATTCCAACCAAACAGCAATTCAAAAAAGGCAAGATTATAATAACGGTAAACCTTTTTTTCCAGCTGAGTGGGCAAAATAGACCTGATTAGATACAATGGACTGAAACAACACCAAACCGCAAAATACAAAAGATTTTTATTCCATCTTTTAATTACTAAAGGTTCAGCTTCTTGATGCTTGGCCACAAAAACATGGGCCCAAAGGCTGGCTTTCTTTTGACGCTCAATAAATTGTTTGCGATTGTATTTATGCTTATGATAACCGATAGCGTCAGGATTGTAAATAATCGTGAATCCCCTGTCTTTTTGCAGACGATAGCCGAATTCCGTATCTTCAAAAGCCGCGATTTTAAAATCTTCATCAAAATAAATGTCTTGCAATAATTTTTTCTTGAAAGAAATATTGCAAGTATGCAAATATCTGAAATCGCACTCATCGCCTGATTTTTTTCCGCTATAATTGAATTGAGGTCCATAAGGAGCAAGAAAATCCATAAACTGATCACGGACGCTTTCCTCCCATAAAGTCAAACCCAGAATGGCGTATTTTTTTTCGGGATACTTGAAATGAAAATCAACATGCTGTTTTATCAAATCAGGATGCGGTATGATATCGTCTCCGATAAATATCACTATTTCCGATTGCTCCGCTGTATTTCTTAAGCCCAAATTCCTAGCCGCGGCCGGACCGGCATTTGATTGATATATATACTTGATTGTCAATTGGCAAAAATCTTCCGTAATTTTTTTATTGGCGCAATGGCCATATGAGCCATCATCGATTACTAGCGCTTCGAAATCTTTAAAGCTCTGTTTTGATAAAGCTGCCAAAACTTCAAGTAAGGCGTCGGAACGGTCAAAGGTAGGAATTATGATTGAGACTTTCATACGATTTTTCCGGTAAGCATATATCTTAAATAATAAAAAGGCAAAACAACAAAAATGCCAAAAAATGAATACCACAGCGCTTCATTAACAAAACAAATATGCGTGCAATCGCATTTTTCTTTCTTGATTCTGCTTTTTATTTTATCACCGAAAGATTGCAATATTGCCACAGGATTAAAACCATTATCTTTGATATTAGCCAAAGATTCTTTTAATTCGCAATAAGCTAAATCGCCATTAGGATAAATAACGGCTGAAGTCTGGCCGGCATTGCATCTGACTGGCCAGGCTTTGTGGCAATAAGCCTTATATTGCAAGTTGTATTTGGAAATCAATGACGCCTTGGCGATAATTGATTCCCAAATAGGCAAAATACTCAAATAATTCTTGGATTGGAATTCAAAAAGCTTGTTAAAAATTGCCTTTACTTCGCTTTCGCTTAATTTTTTTTCAAGAGGATCTTTGGCATCGCCTCGGATAATTTCAAAGACATGCATGCCCACGATTTGAGGAAAATCTTTTTTGATAAAAGCGGCCAAATCAAGCAATGAGCTATAATTCCTGCAGCAGATTACCGAATTAATGACTACATTGAATTTAAATCCTTCTTTTTTTAATTCACCGAGCAAAAAAATCAAACGCATGGCAGTATCAAAATTTCCAGGTACGCCCCTGATGTACTCATGGTCTTCCTTTAATCCGTCCAAAGAAACATTGATGGTCAGATTTAAATTTTTATTATTATTCAATATTTCCCTGACAGTAACGATTATTTTTTCGCCTAATAAAGTGTTGGTGGGAATTCCCAAATTTTTTATGCTATTATTTTTTACGAACAGATTCACCAACTGAACCAAATCAGGCCGTAAAAACGGCTCTCCTCCAGACAAAAGCAAGGTATCAAATTGTCCCAAATTTTCTGAGGTCTTTTCAACCTGATCAAGGCTAAGGTCGTTGTTGGCATTAAGATTCTGCCAAAAAAAACATGACTTGCACCTAGAATTGCAAGTTGAGGTCACAAAAAATATGACAAAATTTAATTTTTTATCAGCTATTCGCTTAATTGTTTTGACCACTTTTTTAAAAAATTTTAGCATAAGACGTCAGGCTTTGTTTTTTTATAAACTTTTTTTATTATTTAAAAATCTTTTATATTTTATAATATTAAAACACAATAAAAATTCATTAAGCGCTTGTTGAATGGAAAAAATAAATCCATAATATGACAGCCATAATTTATTTTTTAATCCTTGTACTAAAAAAATCTTCAATGGCTCAATAAATAAATAAAGCCAAATATATCTCTTCTTTTTATCTGCCAATAAATACCATTGTTTTACATCTGCATTAAAAGATTGCACTTTTATAATTTCTGAAAAAAAATATTTAGCACGAATTTTTTCCCATTTTCTATCTTTGTTTATATGCGTTCTCATTGAAATATTGTTATAATTCGGCCGATGACACAATAATAATTCACTTCTAAATACTTTACCAGAAACTTCGCCAGACTCATGAGGAACACCAAAATAAGAAAAATTATTTTTCCTATACAAACATAACTTATACAGCCCTGGGATTAAAATAACTTTTAAGCCATTCCAAAATTCCCAATGAAATTTATAACCATTGACATCATCATTATTAATCATTTCTTTTATTTTTTCATGACTGTCAATATTAAGATATTCATCAGCGTCAATTTGCAGGATCCATTCACCCCTTGCCTGTTCCAAGCAAAACACCCGATGAGGCTCGGCTTCGCCTATATGATCCCTGACAAATACTTTATCCGTGTACTCTTTGGCTATTTCCAAAGTTTTATCACTGCACTCGCCGTCATGAACAAGAATTATTTCATCAACCAAATCCTTTATGCTGTCCAAACATCTTCTAATTATTTTTTCTTCATTATAGACAATAATGCAGGCTGAAATGTTTTTTTTAAAATTGCTCTCCATATTGAGCTTTATATTGTTAATTATCTTGTAAAATTTCCAAGGAATCGGTTTTGACCAAAATATTTTTTCCTATTCCAAATTTTTTGCCCATTTCCACGTCTTGCAGTGAATCGCTGATAAGCGCTGATTCGGGCAAATCTATAGCATATTTATCTATCGCAAATTCTAACATGCCTGGTTTCGGTTTTCGGCAATCGCAAACATTTTCTTCGTGAGGGCAATACAAAACATCCAATAATTCCAAGCTACGGCTTTTTAATATTTCTATCATATGATTATTAATGGCAAAAAAATCATTATCGGTTAATTTGCCCCTGGCAATCCCGCGCTGGTTTGTTATCACAATAAATTCGTAGCCTTTTTCTTTCCAGTTGTCAAGCATTGCGAATATTCCGTCATTGATGACAAATTCTTCAATTCTGGTTATATATTCATGGTCTTTGGCTTTTTTGTTTATGACTCCGTCCCTATCCAAAAAAACTATTTTTTTAGCTTTGTTTTCCATAGTCTTTTCAAAACGACAACTTTAAATATTTGAATTAAAAATCACATCTGTTCCGGATTGAACAAAGCCGGCCGTAATCATTTTAAAATCTTGCAAACAGTTATCTTTTGCGGTTTTTTCCAAATTTTCTTTAATGGCTGCGTGTTTTTCAGGAGGAGCTATAAAAAGTATGCAACCGCCGCCGCCAGCTCCAAGAATCTTGCCGCCCCAAGCTCCAGAATTAATGCCTGCACTATACAAAAAATCAATAACCGAATTGGAGGCGTTTTCACTTAAACTTTTTTTCCTCAACCAGCCTTCATGCAACATTTCAGCCAAGCCCCTGAAATCTTCAGCTAATAATTTATCCTTAAATTTATAAACCGAATCAGACATTAATTTATAAGTTTCAAAATTTTCAAGGATTTTAGCTTTTTGGCTCATTAAGACATCCGAAGCATTCCTTGTTATTCCAGTAAAAAATAAAACCAAATGATCTTCAAATCTTTTTTTGGCCTCATGACTGATCAATATCGGGTCTCTTTCAACACTGCCATCCGGATTGAATTGAAAAATATTAAAACCGCCATAAGCGGCAGAGTATTGGTCTTGTTTGCCAATCGGTTCATTCAAAATATCAATCTCCAGCCTGCAAGCTTCCTTGGCAGCCCGTTCCTCATCAATAGTCCTGCCAAAATAAGCATTGAGCCCTTTCATTAAAGCCACTGTAAAGCTTGAAGATGAGCCAAGTCCGGTTTTGGCTGGAATATCGGCAAACGTCCCTATCTCAATGCCTTTATCAGTCATACCAAAATCCAATAAAGCGGCTCTAAAACGATCATGGGAAATATCGCTTGGATGCTTGACCTTTTCCGTAATTTGGTATTTCAAAATATAATCATCCATATAATAGGACGGATTTATCACCAAATAAATGTATTTGTCTATGGCAGTAGATATGACCCGTCCCGGATATTTTTTATAAAAATCAGGCAGATCTGTACCTCCGCCGACAAAACTTATTCTAAGCGGAGCGCGCACTATAATCATATGAATTTGCTTAATAATGTCCTGAGCTTTCTTTTCAAAACATTTCTATAATATGAAATTTTATCCTGCATTGAGTCTCTACATTCCGGGCAGAATATTTTTTTTAATCTTAAATAATATTCTTTAAACCAGAATTTTACATCAGCCTCGCTCGGATAAAAAGATAAAGAATCATAATATCTGACAATTTCCTCGCTGATGCCAATATTTTTTTCAACCACACTCTCAATGAATATTTTTTCCAAGGTTTTAATGCCGACTTTGACATCATACTTTTCTAAAACTTCTGAATTATTTTTTGCGCCCATTTTTTGGGCCAGCGCCTGATTGCTTGATAAATTCAAAACCGCCTTGGCTGTTGCTTCGGCATTTTTTATGACATAACCATTGATACCGTTTTCTATCTGTTCAATCTGGCCATTATCGCGAGTATGTGTCTTGCCCAAAGCAAAGCGAGGAAAAGGAGTGGAACTGGCTATGATTGGTTTTTTAAACAGCATGGCCTCGGCAATGGTGCCACAGCTGCATTCTCCTATCGGACTCAATTGCAATAAAACATCTAGGCTGGAATAAAATAAAGCCAGTTCTTTGTCGTTATACGTCGGCTCCAAAATAATCAGATTTTCTTTCCGGCCGGCATTTATTAAATCCTGCTTTCTTTCTTCCGGAACGCCATAAATTAAAAATTTTATATCAGAACGGCTCTGGCAAATTTTTTTCCAAAAAGTTATGGTTTTTTCATCCCATTTGCCCATGACCGGCCGGGCTATTCTGCCGACCACAAAAAAACCGTTTAGATCATACTTTTTCTTAAAAAGAGACAATTCTTCTTCGCCAGGCAAATGGCTTAAAAAATTTTCCGAGTCAATCAGCGCATGGACGACTTTATATTTATCAAAATCAAATTTTAAATTATTCTGAACCAAATATTTCAAAACATTGGTCCGGCTGACAAAAATATGCTTGTCGCATCTTTGATTAAAAAAACCAGGATCAAAAGCGCTGAAAGTGTTCAATTCCAACACGGCTAAATTTTGAGGCAGTTTTTCGGCCAAGCTGTCATGTTCAGGCTGGTTTCTGCCGTGCCGATGAATATACAAAACATCTATTTGATTCTTGGCCAATTCGTCCGGTATTTCCTTGACATCAGAAACCCAGATTATATTTTTACTTTCCAAAAATTTGATGCGTTCATTATCACCGGATTTAAGCAAAATAATATAATGATCAAAAAAATCCTTATTCAAATATTTATCAATTGTCACTATTTGGCGAGCCGTACCACCAATACCCAATTCACCAGCCAAGGAAGCAATTTTTATTTTTTGTATCATTTTGACAGCTTTTTATACTAATTTATTTGATGAAAATACCTCAATAAAACAATAATAATTCGGCTAAATTATAGATAATAATATAGCATAAAACGGCAAAAAAATAAAGAGAGGCCTTCCCTGTCGGGACGGCCTCAAAAAACTATCATTAAAGGTCACTTTTTTCTAAAATGCCTGAGCAAAAACTCTATCGCTGCTTTTTCCATGGCAAAATTCTTGAAATATCTAAGTCTCCATCTGAGATCGCAGATTCTTTCAAATGGCCTGATCAAAAGCCTCCTACTTCCGGGGAAATTAAGATCAGTTTTTGATCCAGGCTGTTGATGAAAATGAAAACCGGCAATGTAATAAACATTTTGAAGCTCCTTACTGCCGGAGTTGCAAATAGTGAACTGTTCCCACTCGCCTAGGCTTTTGGGAACCTCCATGCCGTTTTTTATTGCCGATTCATAAAGCGCAATTCCAGGGAAAGGCGTGAAATTGTAAAAAACAATGTTGCAGTCGGCTTGATGGATTTTGTAAAGGCAGTCGGCAAAGTCATAGGTTTCCAGCCTTTCTTCCGCTGTCTCTGTAGGAAATCCGATTATGAAATAATACCTGGGCCTTATCCCCACAGCCGACAAACATCTGGCCGCATGGACGATTTCTTCTTTTGTTTCAGCCTTGTCAATAAAGTCCATCAGTCTAGCACTGCCTGTTTCCACGCCAATGGCAATATCGGTGACGCCCAAATCTTTCAATTTTTGGGCAAAAAAATCACCGCTTTGATTGAAATTATCCGCCCTGAAAGACGGATGCCATTTAATGCCTCTGGCTTTAAGAATCTCGCCGATTTCAATAATTCTTCTTTGGCTGCCCAAATAATCGTCGCCGATTTGCAACCATTTGATATCCATGTGCGATCTGAGCTGATCCAGCCACGATGTCCAAGTAGTTATATCAACCATGCGATATTTTTTTTCTTTGACCGTGCTATTGACGCAAAAACCGCAACCATAAGGACAGCCTCTTGACGATGGCAACATAATGTCATTCGTCTCATTGGCAAGCTTGAAATAACGCAGGGTTTTTTCATTGATCGGAGAAATAAAATTATCAGTCAGCACTTTTCCGGCCGGAATATAATTTATCCCTTCGCCCTTTATGCCTATCGGATTGGCAATTTTGCCGCCGATAAAATCCATAAAGCTTAGCAGAGTAATTTCACCCTCGCCAGCGGCCACATAATCAATGAATGGCTCTTGCAACGACTGGTCGGGAGTCAGATTGGCGTGTATTCCTCCAAATAACGTTATCTTCCCTTTTTCCTTGGCCATCATTAAAATTCTGCGAGCATACTTAAGCTGGATGCCGGTAAAACTAGAAACGCCGACAATCTGCGCCTGCTCCATTTTTCTCAATAAAGATTCTTCTGAGTCCCAACGTTCGTCCCAATAATGCACTTCATAACCAGACAATTCAGCTGCCGCTCCGGAAAATAATATTCCCAATGGAGGATTTTTCTGAGGTGATTGCTCTGTGGAAATAGGCTGACACAATAAAATAGACATATTATCCATACAAACCTCCTGTTTCGGTTGGATCTACCCTGGATTAACCATATTTTAATGAACACTCAATCATGACAGTTAAACATAAAGACACAAAAAAGTCAAAGGGCTTTAAAATTTTAATTCTTTAATTTTTTCTTGGGCTAATTCATAATTTTCAATTGTGCCAATATCAAGCAGGAATTCATCCATTTCATAAGTAAACATATCGCCATTACTAGCTAAAGATCTTAGAATTTAGAACATAAACTCCTCCATTGGCCTGATTGCTTACAATTTCTTCATTGCTTGGCTTTTCAATAAACTTAATAATTTTTTTATTTTTATCATGAATAATTATACCCTTTGATTCTGGATGTTTTTCATGATAACTGGCTATAGTGGCTAGCGTATTGTTTTTTACATGAAAATCCAATATTTTATCATAATCAATGGTTGTCAAATTATCTCCATAAGTCACAAAAAAATCCTGCTCATCTTTAAAAAAATCAATATTCTTTTTCAAAGTTCCGGCACTGCCTAATAATTCTTTTTCATGAGTAGTAAAAACTTTAATATCTTGATGATTGTTATTATAATCAGCCACGAATCCATTAATCATTTCCGGCAAATAATGAGTGTTAATCAAAACTTCTGTGACGCCATTTTTTCTTAAGGACTCCAAATGATACCAAAGCAGCGGCTGGTCTCCCAACACAACCAAAGGTTTGGGAATGTTATCGGTTATCGGACACAATCTCGTTCCAAGTCCGGCCGCCAAAATCAAAGCTTTCATTTTATTTAATTTTATTTTATTAAAAAATTATAAGCAGTCGCCATGATACTTTCAATGGTGGTGTATTTTGGCTTCCAATTCAGCTCTTGCTGGGCAGAAAAAGCATCAGCGATAAGCTTTGACGGATCACCAGGCCTTCTTGGTTTAATCAGATAGTTGAGTTTTTTCCCGGAAAGTACTTGCGCCGCGCCGATAAGATCCAAAACAGAAAATCCTTTGCCGATTCCCAAATTATAAAATTGGCACAAGTCCGTTCCGGCAAACAACTTATCCATAGCCAAAATATGAGCATCAGCTATGTCATTAACATGAATATAATCGCGAATACCGCTGCCATCCTTGGTTGGATAGTCATTGCCATAAACGCAAAAATCTTTTCTCTTACCTAGTATCGTATTGATGATTGAAGGAATCACGTGAGTTTCCGGATTATGAAATTCTCCAATCACCCCTGATTCATCACAGCCGGCCGCGCAAAAATACCTGAAAGAAATAGATTTAATCCCATAAGCCCTTTGATAGTCTTTGAGCATATTTTCAAAAACCAATTTAGTATAACCATAGGGATTGGTCGGATTTTTCGGATGATCTTCTTTTATTTCTTCCATTGTCGGCTCGCCATATACCGAAGCCGATGATGAAAAAATAATCTTATCAACATTATTTTCAATCATTGCGTTTAAAAGATTTAATCCCCCAATAAGATTATTGGCATAATACTCAGCCGGACGAGAAACAGAATCTGGCACACTGGCTAAAGCCGCAAAATGAGCAACAATGTCAATATTATTTTCCTTAAAAATCCCAGATAAACTTTCTTTGTTTATCAAATCAAGTTCATAATATCTAATATTATCACTACTTATGATATTATTTCTACCTTGAGAAAAATTATCAATAACAAAAATATTAACTCCATCTTTATTTTTTAATTTATTAACAAAATGCGAACCAATATAGCCAGCCCCGCCAGTTACTAAGATATTCATATTTTTATAATTAAATTTTAAACTTATTAATTATTTTTTTAACAGCTAATGGCCAAAAATTAAAAAATGACTTTGCCAATGACATTTTAAATTTATCCTGATCTTTGGCAAACACCTCCGGCAAAATTTCTTTTATTTTTTTTCCCAAGATAAAATAAGTAGCTAAAAATTTTTTCTGTCTTGTTCCGCCAGATGAATAATCATTACTAAAACTAGATCTTTGCAAATGCGTCAGATGCCAAAATTTATTTTTTAAAAAAAAGGTGTTCTTTTTATTAAAAAACAAATTGCCGGATTGATCATAAATACTGTCTTGTTCATAGACACCCCGCCAATTAGCTCCCCTGATCTTTTTAAATAAACGCGGAGTAAGGTGGCCAAGCCGACCCATAATTTCAAATAATCCCCGCGAAGAATAATGATAGACATCACCAACACACAAATAAAAAGGTGCTATCAGGCATTCTATTTCCGGTTTATTTCCTTTTATAATACTCAACACTTCTGTCATTCCCCTGTCAGTCCATACTTCGTCGCCATCTAAAACCATAAACCAGTCCGTCGTGGTGCAATCCACCATTTCTTGACGCAGAGCAGTATGACGAATTTTATCACATTCCCCTTTTTCTTCAAAAATTATTTTATGCGGATGCTTAAGCACTAATTCATTAATAATCTCAATGGTTTTATCGCTGGAACCAGTATCAAAAACCAACACCTTATCAACATAATTAATGACAGAGCCAATAGAAAATCTGATAAAATTTTCTTCATTTTTAACTAAGCAATGCGCGGTAAGACTGGCCATATTAGATCATTTTAATTTCTTTGTATTTAAATAAATATATGGAAACGACAGCATTAAAAACAAAAGCAAAGATTATGCCGACTGCAAAAGTTATGACTGCGCCATAAAGCCCGAAACGAGGAATTAATAGCCAATCCAAGGCGATATTCAATAAAATTAAAATTACTGAGTTTATCGCAAAAAATTTGGTTTGATGAAAAACAGTGATCACAGCAGAAAACGGGATAGTCAAAAAAGTAAACAAAAAACCATAGGCTAAATAAACGTAAACCATTATGGAATTGGCATATTTTTGGCCGAAGAAAAAATTTATAAAGAATTTTGAAGGGTAAACAAACAAAGCCAAACCTAAAACAACGGGAATCAACCAAAATAAAATCCTTTTTACAAAATCTTTTACTTCATTTTTATTTCTCAAAGAAGAAATCTTAGGATTAATGACCGAGGAAATGGTTTGCGAAAAAAACATATAAAACGCAATAGGTTGCATAGCAATATAATAATATGAGACTTCTTTTAAGCCAAGAAAATTACTGATCATAATCTGGTCAATGCGAGATGACACTACTGTAACCAATGACCAAATCGTAATCCAAAAACTGAAATGAGCCAATTCATTATTTATTTTCTTGCGCTCTCCTTCCTCTAATTGATTTTTATGAAAATTACCGGGCAATAACTTAAAGAAAACCAGAGTCAAAACCCATGGCACCAATAAATATGCCGACATAATAATTGAAAGATTTTTAATATTAAACCAGACTAAAAGTCCGATAAGCAATAAACGCAGAAATCCTTTTACAGTATTAGTAACGGAAAAAATAAAAAATTTCTGCACCGATTGAAGATAGGTGCTGATGAATCCCAAAATCACCACTCCCCCAATACCCAAAAAAGACAGCCTTAAATAATTGGAGACAGCCGGCTGCTTAAAAATAAAATCAGCAATTGGATCGGCCAAAAGCAAACCGCCAACAGTCAGAATTATGGAAATCCGCCAACGCCAATACCAAACAATCCTCACTACTTGCTTTAATTTTTCCGGCTGTTTTTGGCCGTTGTAATAAGCGGCAAAACGAAGCAGACCGGCATTCAAGCCAAAATCAGACATGTCCGTCACGGCGCCCAAAACCAAAAGAGACAAAGAAAAAATACCCATCGTCTCTTCGCTCAACGCCCTAGCCAAGACAGCATTGAGCAAAAATAAAGACACGCTATTCAAAATCAATCCTGAATAGACCCAAAAAAAATCTTTAAAAATTTTCTTTTTTAAAAAAATTATAATTTTTTTCAGCATAAATTATTCATTAATCTCGCTACCAGTGGTAGCATCACGACCGCCAACACCCAACATGGAAATGAAAGCTATTTTATTTTTAACAACATACTTGCATAATAAATTTTCTATCGGATAGCCTATCAAAGCCAAAGGTAAGCCTTTTAAAAGAGTCAGCCGCCAAAAATCCAAAAAAGCCATTGGAAAACCATATAACCGGCTTGAATAAAAGTCGATTCTAACCTTCAAAAAGACAAAATCGTCCTTGGGCCATTTTTCAAAATTAAAATTTTTATTCAAAAAATATCGGCCGCTAATCTTGAAAAAATAATCCACTTCAGTTGGAATAAATTTTATAGCAGCCAAACATAGGACTAATTCACCAAAAGATTTATTCAAATGATCAGCCGAAAATCTTATGATGCTTTTATTACCCAAAAAAACAAATTTATCAACTAATAATTTGATGTCTTCCATGCCTTCATCTTTTGTTCCATTATCTGCCACCAAGATATAAGCTTGGGGGAAATTTTTTCTAATGCTTTTTATAGTTTCAATAGTCTGTCTAATCCTATCAGCCGAAATAAAAATAGAACGGGAATTAGCATAAGATAATTTTTTATCAATTGGATAAATCGTGGAAGTAACTAAAAAAAATGGCTTCTTAACCTCATTAAAAATAATCATTGACCTGACAAAAAATCCTATAATTTCCATTAAACCAACCCACGGGGCAATAATTATTAGTCTGTAAAACTGACGTATAACAAACAAAAAATATTTTTTAAAAGAATTATAAATCATTTTATTTTGGCGACATAAATAAACTGTTCAGAAAAAATAGTCGGCATTAAAAACAAAATCTTCTGTCCAATGCCAAAAAGCTTGTTGATCCCGAATCTTTCAAAATTTCCATTGGCCGGCCTGACCAGCTCTAAAGCAAAATTGCAATCTTCTAACATTTTTACGGCCGAATTCTTTGTATAAAAATGCAAATGAGTTCTATCCAATATACCTTTCTCCGTCATCTCCCACTTGCCTAAAAGCAGATTTAAGCGCATCTCATAAAAAGCTATGTTTGGCAAGGAAATTACCATTTTTCCATCGGCCTTTAAAAAAAGTTTAAGCTGGCTCAAAACAGCTTCAGGACTGACCAAATGTTCCAAAACATCGCCGATTAAAATAAAATCAAATTGTTCTCCTCTGAAGCTTTCGCCTTTACAAAAATCCTCAACAGTGCCTTTAAAAATATTTTCATAATCAATATAATGATTATCTGAGTAAGCGTCTGGCTCAATGCCCCAAACGCGACAATTCTTTTTTTCTTTCAAATAGCTACCTAGATAACCACCAGCCGAACCTAATTCTAAAACCATGGAATTTTCAGAAATTTGCTCCAATAAAAGAGTATGGGTGCTATAAGGCGCTGAATCAAAATTATATTTATCCATAGTTTTAATTATATTTTTTCTGCCGCCACCTAAATAAATATAATAACGGATAAAAAACCACCAAACCAGTAAAAACAAAATTAAACCATAATTCAGGAGTAGCATCTGTTCCTCTTAAAAGCCAATTAATATACCAAATCGGATAAAAGGCCAAAGGAACAGCAAAAAGCCATCTGCATATCTTATAAAGATAGCCATTATCCAATTCCAAGCCGGCCAAAACCGCGAAGAGCAAAAGCCAAATAATATACCATGGCCAGAAAGATTTTTGCCAAATCAATAAAAAAAGAACTAGTGTTAAAAAAATATAAACAAAAATTTCTTGATTTAAAAAATTTCTTTTGCTGGCAATAAAGCTCCAAAGCTTGCAAACCATGGGCCAAAAAAAATAAATTAAAAGCATCAAGAAAGAAAATTGGACGATGCGAGTCAAATACCAATGGTAATTGCCGCCAATTAAAATTTCAAAGGCCGGCTTTAGCGAATAATAAACAAGCGAAAACAAGCTGTCAGCCGCCCACTTAGATTGCAGAATAATCGGTTGTATGGTAGACAATCCTCGCCAAAACCCCAGCCAAGAAACAATGGTCACCGCCAATCCCCCGCCAATCCCATAAATAAAGCTAAGAAGCTCCTTAATCTTAAAATCTTTTTTCAAGTTGTTGAGCCACCAAATTCCCAACCAAGGAATTAAAAAAATCGGAATAATCTTTATCCAAATAGAAACAGACAAAAAAATCAAAGCTAAAAACCAATTTCTTTTTTGACTGAAAAAAATACTCAAGATTAAAAATACAATCCATAAAACATCAAAGTGTCCATTGGCAAGCCACTCCCAAATAATTAACGGCTGACACAACCAGAACAAAATAAAATTATCTTTTTCCTTGGCCCACTGATTTTGCTTGATTAATGGATATAAAAGCCAGACACAAAACAAATAGGCGAAAAAAATCAAAATTTTCCATAATACAATAAAGACAAAAGGATTGCCTCCAGCCAGCTGATAAAACACCTGTATAAACCTCAAAAACAACGGTCCATATGCCATGCCATTAATCAAAGAAATGTTGTCGGGCGGATAGCTGAAATTCCTTTGCAAAGGCCACGATTCCACATAAGGATTTATTCCGGCTGTTACAGCCTTGGCCGAATTGTAATAAAAATCAACATCACTTGAGCCAAAGGGCAGAACCAAAAGTGCCGACAAAGAAGAAATTATAAAAATAAAAATAAGCAGTGATTTTTTATAGCTTTTATAATTATTCCAAAAATGATAGCTCCAAACAATGGCTATTAAAAAAAACAGAGACACTAAGCCTCCGGAAATAAGATTCTGCCAAAAACCGATTTGCGGATCGGCAAACAGCCAATTAGTATTAAAATAACATTTATCAAAAAAACATCTTTTGTAATTAAAAATCCCAAAAACAGCTAGAACCAACCAGCCCAAGAGATATAAAAAATCCAATATTATTTTTTTGTTTATTTTTTTTAAAATATCCATATTATTTTCTATGGCTGTTTTTTCTAACAACTAGCAAGAGAGATAAACCGAAAGGCAGCCTACCAAAAATTTTATAATAAAATAATTCAACTTTATACAAAACATTTAAAACAACTTCTGTTATTTTTCCCACCGGCCGGACATCTGACGATTGGCCCTTGATGAATCCTACCTTGGCTAAAAATCTTTTAAACATTATCGGCAATAAAATCAAACCATGGATCCAAGAAATTTTTTCCACTGTCCAACCATGATTAAATAAATCCAAAAATTGTTTCCGGCCATATCGACGATAGTGCTGAAGCTCCTCGTCATGAATAGAAAATAATGATGGATGAGCCGGCACGGCGATAATCGCCAACCCGCCAGGCTTTAAAACCCGCCTAAATTCTTCAACCGCAACCAAGTCATTTTTTAGATGTTCCAATAAATCCATGGCAACTATCACATCAAAAGTACTGTCACTAAAAATTAATTTCTCGGCAGATCCTTTTAAAACATTTAATTTTTTGTCTTGGCAATAATCAACCGCGATTTCACTGAAATCAATGCCAGTAGCATCATATCCTTGATCTTCCAATAGCTGTAAAATAGCGCCGGTGCCGCAGCCGACATCTAAAACTTTTAGCTTTTGGCCTCGAACAAATTTATTGAGCGAAAAAACTAAAAATTTCTTCTTAGCAATAAACCAAGGATGGGAATTTTCTAATCGGTTCATGTACTCGTACTCTTGCTTCTTCACACAATAAATTATTTATAATATCCAAATAAATAATAAAAAATTATCCTGAACAAATCATTGGCGGAAGTAAAAATTGCGCCAAAAACTTTGACCCGTGAATCAGTATCATGAGACCAGCTGACCGGCATTTGTCTTATTTTCTTTTTTTTCAGGCTGGCAATAAAAATAATTTCCGTATCAAAGCCCCAGCGGTCAATCTTGGCGATAAAAAAAATATCTTTGGCCGCGCGATTGGAAAAACATTTAAAACCGCAAGTAAAATCCTTTATACCCGGAGCCAAAAGATTGGATATCTTGGTAAAGCATTGGCCCAAAAAAGTCCTCAGGAAAGACTCGCTTTTTTTTATCATTGAATCCGGCAACCGCCTGCTGCCAATAATCACCTCGTCATCATCTTTAAGGGTTGCCAATAAATTATTAAATTCCTCCAGCGGGGTGGCCAAATCAATATCAAAGAACAAAATCCAATCGCCGCTGGCTTTTTGTGCTCCTTGCCTTACCGCATAGCCCTTGCCGCGGTTTTGACTATAACTGATTACCTGAAAATCAAATTTTTGAGCGTAGCCATTTAACTTTTCCAGAGTCCTATCCGTAGAACCATCATTTACAAAAATCAATTCTGTTTGCTGATTAGAACTGTTAAAAAAATCAAAAATTTTATTAAGGCTGCCATCAATGCGCTTTTCTTCATTAAACAAAGGAACAACAATGCTAAAAATCATAAATAAAAAATATTAAAAACCGCTGATTATTTATATTTCTCTTTTAAACCGTCAAGTGTTTTTTGCATGGCTTGGCGGGCAGCATCATCAACTTTGGCGCTGGTCAGCCAGCTTTGCATTTCATTGAAAATATCAGCGATTTTCTTTCCACCCATGCCCTTATCTTTGACCACGGCCGTAAAATCCTTGTCAGTGGAAAAATTTGACAATAATTGGGACAAATTATCAAAACGCTTATCCAAATAATAATTTTCAGACGACCCCCCATAAAACAAATCCGCCATATGGCTATAAGCGTCTTTCATTTGAGCGTCTTGCTTTTGATAAGCGGCATAACGCGCCAAATTGAAATAAGCTTGAGCGCCCTGGTAATACACTTGAGGCCGGCCCGGACTTAAACTCTTGGCCTTCTCATACGCGGAGACCGCTTTGTCAAACCAAGAAGTATTGAAATTATAAGACATGTTATAGAATTGGAGCAGCATCAGATAATTGGCCACGCTGTGCGGATTTTCAGAAACCTGATCCAACAATTGGACTTCCATACTATTGGCAATGGAAGCCATTTTCTCTACTCCGATTTTTTTCTGAAAATCGGCATTCTGCATGAAATAATTCAAAAGCTCTTGATAAAAAGAAAAATATTGCCGGCGATATTCCTGATTGCCAAAGGTATTGCGGCTGATAATATCATCAAAAGAATTGACTCTCTGGTCAATAGACATAGTCTGCGAAGACAAAACTTTTATCAAATCCATATTGGCTCTGACCGGTTTAATATTAAAAAAATACAAAGCCGGAATAAACAAAATGGCCGCAACAATCAAAACCAACTGCTTAAATTTTAATGATGATAAAAATTTCCAGTCAAAATTTTTGCTATACATGCCGGCAAAACTTAAGATAAGCATGAGCGGCACATAAGTGACGAGCGCCTCAAAGATGAAAGTATTTTGAATAACATAGGCGATAATAAGAATAGAAAAGATTATGGGCACAAAAAATCTCCGTCCCATATTTTCTGACTGATCAATTTTTTCCTTATACTCCTTGAAATAATAACGCCAGATAAAATAAAATGGCAAAAGTAAAAGCGCCAAATAGCTGATAAGACCCGGAATACCACCGGTAATAGCGCGATCAAAAAACATATCATGGCTGCGATCAAACCATTCTTCGGTGTTCTTGGTGGTAAAATATTTGTCAAAAACCTGATAAAAATTCTCTTGGCCATAGCCAACAATCGGACTAGCTTTGATGCCCTGAAGAGCAAAACCCCAGGTGGCCAAACGATTATTGGCCGTGCCATCGGAAAGGGAAATTGAAGCCACGCGATTTAAAATTTGATTATTTTTAATAAAATCTCTATTTTTATTGGTAAAAATTAAAACGCTAGACAAAATACCAAGCGCAATCAAAACGGCAACCGCAATTTTTAAATAAAGATTTTTATAATAGCCAAAAGCCAAATAAATAACAAACACACCCAAACCGAACACCAAAGCCAGATAAGCGCCGCGGGTCTGCGTCTGAATAGCAATAAATAATTCTAGTAGTGCTAAAATTCCATAACAAACTTTGAGCCAAATATTTTTGCGTTTAAAAAGTAAAAACAAAGCAATAAAAATTCCAAAAACCATATAACCACCAACATAACCAGCATTGCCGATAGTGGCGGCGAGCCTAGCGCCATTACTAGAAGCCAAAAAATGCTCATGCCAAAACCCCGGGGTAGCTATGGCTAAATATTGATCAAAACAAACAACTGTGACAAAAAAACTGGCCGCCAAGAATCCATCAAAGGCATACAACCATTCTTTCATGGTTTTCATAAAACCAGATAAGACAACCACAAATAAAAACAAATGGATCAATAGTAAAATACCGTCGCTTCTCTCGTTGTTGCTCCAAAAACTGTGATAAAAGTCATTGCCTAGTAGCGAGGCCAAAGTGAGAATTCCCAAATATACCAACATCAGAATCACGGTCAAATTAATCTTGATTCGGTAACTTTTGTCTAATAAACACAAAATAGCATAAGCCAAGACCATCACTTCTACCGAAATATCAAAAGCCACGGTTTTAGTGACAATGAACGGGAAAAACAATTTAGAACTCACAAAAAGAACACTAAACAAAATGACCCCCAAGGCCACCCAAATGACGGCTTTCAGGCCGATAATCGCTTTTTCATTCATAGAGAATAGTTTAATTTAGTTGATAAAGATGTTTTAATTTTAGCGGATAAATGTATAAAAAGCAAGACATACAAAAAGACCTCCCGAAGGAGGCCTTTTTGTTTTGGGACTAAACTCTAGCCCAAATTCCAATTATCTAATATTGGCAAACTGTTATTCAGTAATCTTGATACCAGAAATGTTGGTGTAATCCAATAAAGTGGTATCCATTCTGTTGGCGACACCATAAGAAGTGTCAAAACCATCAAACCAAGAGATATTCTGCGTAGCCGCAGTATCTAAGGTGTTCATATCAAGCTTGATCCAGTCAACTTCTTGGGTGGTGGCTGTGGCATCCACAGTGCTAAATTCACCCTTGACTAAGAAGTAAGCAGTATCACCAGCGGCGATTAAGGCATCATTGCCCAAATCAGCTCGTAGTGTTGGAGCATACCATCTACCAGTGGTTTCATTACCAGCATCAACACCGGTAATAACCATGGTGGAAGTAGCACCAGAACCACCAATTCTTTCAATAGACGCATAATCCAAAGCAGTAATGCTTGATTTAGTGACATTGAAGGTGGTGCTAGCCAAGGCTAGTTTCAAATCAGCGCCGGCGGCTGTCTTGTTGGCATTTGAAGTGTTAGTGACTTTCAAGATAGCCAAGTTATAGAAACCAGTGCTAAGTACTGAAACTTTGCCGGCAGTGCCGGCGATGGCTGTTGAACCATAGGAAGAGACCAAGTCAACAGCGGCAATCTTGGAACCAACCACAGTGAATGACTTGGTAGCCATAGTCGTGGTAGCAGCTAGATTGTCACCATAAGTACCGTCTGAATCCTTGTCAAACAAGATATTTCCGGCGGCATCAACAGTGCTGGCAGTTAAACTATTGCCAGAATTGACTCCACTAGCTGTGATAGCCATATTGGCAGTAGTGGTCACCATACCGAAACGAATGACATCTCCAGTATCGGCAGTGCCGCTAGGAGCATCAGACATTGGGTTGGTGGACACATAGATATACCAATTATTGGTACCTTGAGGTACAACCGCATTCAAACTTTGGAAGTAAGCAATGTTGTTGGTGCCCAAAGTGGTGCAACCAACTTTCTTGGTGCTGTCCAAGGTCTTGTCGCTGTAAATACAAACTGAGGATACAGAATCGGCGGCAGCAGTAGAGACATTAGCAAGTTTCAAATCCTTGATCTTAATATCTTCATAAAGTGCTTTGACTTGCATTTTGCCTACCCAATCACCTGTACCGGCCAATAGATAGCGATCTTTGTTGAAACCAGTATCAACAATCTGTATTCCCACTTCAAGTTCTCCAGTACCGCCCAAAGTGATAATTCTGGTGGTGGTCAAGTAATTGCTGGTAGAAACAGCTGTGCCATTGCCATCATAGGCAATAGCAGTGTTATTATCAGCATCTTTGGCAGTAACAGTCGCCAATTTAATCTGCTCAGTGGCTTGAGTGGAGCTGATAGTGGCGGCCACAGTACCTTTGACTACGAATTCAACAACATTGCTGGAACCTTTGGTCACAACCGTGCTGAAAGAATCAAAAGTCAAAGCATCATCCGTCAAATCAGAATTGGTGATGTTTTGCAATAAAGTATAGCTACCATCCGAAGCTTTGGTAAATAAACCAATATCAGACCAGTTGGTGGCTAATAATTTATTGGCTGAATTGGCAACAAAAGCCAACTTGGAAACAGTGACGTTTCCGGCAGTAGCTTCCATAGTGCCATCAAACAAAACCACGTCTTTTTGATTGACAGTGGCATTGCCAACATTCAAACCGATATTCTTGACAGTCAAGTAAGGAGCTTTGACAGTAACAATTTTACCATCAATGCTACCGACTGAGAAGCTGGAAACTGAAGTTCCGCCAGGAACGGTTTCAGCAGTCAAGTTTGAAGTATTGACAGTCATGGTCAATTTATAAGTATCCAAATTACCGGCGTCGCTGGCAATATCTCCTTTGACGTCAAATGCTTTGGAAGTGCCTTTGGCCAAGTAGATTTCATCGCTGAAAGTCCATGTCTCTGCGGAGGCAGTAGTGTTAGCCACAGCGGTCTCAGCGCCTGAATAGGCAGAGCCATCAGCAGCTACTAATTTCAAATTATCAACATCCCAAACACCACCAGTTCCACCTTCGGTTTCGGTGATTCCCAAAACCAAATTGGTGATTTTAACATCGGTGTTACCAGCACTCAAAGTAATAGTACCGAAAGGAACATTGGTCTTGTTGGCCATGGTATCCACATCAACACCTGTATAACCGATATTCAATTGAGCACCGGAAATTGTGATAATAGCACCTTCTGTAGCGGCATCATAACCAGTTGAAGCAACGGTCAAGCTAGTATTGTAAGTTGAACCAGAAACAGTCAAATCAGTGGTAGCATCCAACACATATTCAACAGTGTTGCCGCTGCCATTGACGATATCGCCAACGACTTTGAAATCTTCATTTTGGCTCTTGGCAATAGCAACTGAGGTATCCAAAACAAAAGTAACTTTATCGCTGGTCATTTGTACTGGACCAGCCACTTTGGTGGTACCATGATACAAAGTCAAATTAGCAACATCGGTATCAGCAGCATTGGAAGTGGCGGCTTTATTCTTCAAAGTAACAGACTTTAAAGTACCGTTTTCCACACTGTCAACGGCCAATCTAAATTGAGCCATAGTGACACCGGATGAACCAATTCTCTTGGTAACTGAAGTTCCTTGATTAGTAATGGTGACAGTACCAACAGTTACAGTAACACCGGACATTTGTTGTCCGTAAACTGGCAAACCACCGACGGTGCCGGCAGAAGTACCAACAGCGATAACACCCAAGGCGTTGTAGCTGCCAGCATTACCTAATTTACCAACGACGGTCAATTCTTTGGTCTGACCGGCTGGAATTATCCAACCATTAGGAATATTGAAAATGATTTGATCATTTGAATCCCATGAAGTTCTGGTGCTACCCAATTTGGTAGAACCATCATACAAGGTAACAGATGAGAAATCACCAGTTGAACCTAAACCAGTTCTGCCAATAGTGATTGAATTCACTTGTGATTGGCCAGAAGCGCTGGCTTTGAAATTAGCTTTGGTGAAAACAACACCATCAACAGCTTTGACTACATTGCTAGCAGCCGGAGTGGCAGCTGACAAAGAAACAGTCAAATCACCGGTAGTAACTACTGGAGTAATAGCTCCGCTTTCCGGACCGGCAACAGTAGCAACTTTATTAATTCTAGCAGTGATAGCTGAACCAGTTGTATAAGAAGTAGCAGCAGAAGCTGGCAAAGTATTGACAGCAGTGGCTTTGAAACCATTGGCAGTCAAAGCAGCAGCATCAACGGCCTGTTTAGCACCACCACTAATGTAATAAACTGTGGTATCACCTGTAAATTTAACGAGTGAACCATCAGGAATTTTTGAAGTGGCTGTCAAAGCTGAACCAGTTGTTGGATAGTCTTTTTCTAAGAAAGCATTCAAAGAAATGACCTTTTTTGTCCAAGTTGAACCAAATAAAGAAGCGGCGGTCGTAGGACCATCAATTGGATATTTAGTATTGTCAGCGCCAAGAGCGAAAACGCCTGAGCGACCGGCAAATTTGAACAATTTAACACCAGGTCTCAACAAAACATCAGTAGCAATCGGCATGGCGGTTAATTCCGCTTCTGTGATCTTTTTGATGCCTTGAGCGCCCCAGTTTCCTTCGTTACCATACCAAGTCCAAAAAATGGTCTCGTCTGGGAAAGGATATCTCTTTAAATCTGAACCAACGTAATAGACGGCTGGAGCATTGGTAGCATTAAGCTTGACCAAATCACCGGCAACTGGAGAATAAGCGGCTGAGGCGACAGGCACCACGGCAGCTAAGCCCAACGACCAGATAACAGTCGCGATAACTACGCTGTAAGTTAAAAGTTTTTTCATAAAACTCTTGTTTGTTTATTAATTATAACTAAAGGATTGTTGAGGTTCTTCGGATAGAAACAGCAATTAAATACCTCTCGATCCGCCAGTGGGCGGAGCTAGATATTTCTGATTGCCAAACGATTTATAGCCCCTGTCAAAGGTCGACCTTTGACCATAAACCATTGGAATTGTTGTCCTATTTGGTCCTAAAATTCAACTTTCCTCCAAATTAGTATTTTAAAACAACTAATTGGTAATTTTTATTTGGCGCTCGCCAGCGGAACAACTTTTGTATCTTTGTCTGTCTTATCAATTGTACTGGTAGCCGTGCTAGTGACAACTGGTTTGTCAATATCTTTTACTTCAACTTTTGGCTGTTCTGAAAAACCACTCACAAATTTGGAAACCTCTGCAATAATAGCATCCGCTTCTTTTAATTTTATCAAAGCGCCAGCAGTGTCTTTCTTTTCTAATAAACCATCAACCTGATCAAGTGTAGTGCTGGCTTTTTTCAATTTTTCTAACAAATCCTTGGTGGTAGAGGCATCAATAACTGACGTAATCTTGGTCGGCGTGCTGGAAGCATCAATGGTAGAGGAAGTATTTTTTGTTTCTTTTCCGCTGATAGTAGTCGCAACTGCAGGCACAGACAAACTATTTATTTTAGCAGTCAAATCTTTTATGCTTTCAAAATCAGCTTTGACTTGGCCATTAAGGCGTCCAGCCACATCAGTATCTGGAACAGTTGGATTACTTGTTCTTTGATTATCAGCCAAAACCTTCAAAGCGTCAGTGCCTGTTTCTTTGGCACTAAGCGTGGCCTGAGCCAAAGCCGGGGCCACCTTATCTTTTATTTCAGGTGATAATTTGACACTATTTAGTTTTTCCACTGTCTGAGAAGTTCCAGCTTCAACTGTAGCAGCCAAACTCACAGCTTTGGGGTCATTTTGATTTTGTTTTAATTTCTCTTTTAAATCTTGACTGTTTTGGGCTATTTGAGAAGTTAAATTATTTATAGCGCCAACTTGACCTTCTTGCTCGGGACGCATAGCCAATTGACTGATTTCATCAGCTCTGGTGTTATTTTTATCTACTATTAAATTTATTTTTGCCTCATCGCTAAAAGCAAGGGCTTCTTGTATTTTTTCAGCTGTAATTTTAATAGGGTAGAAAGCATCGCCTGGCAAACTGGCATTGGCTTTGTTGACCACAATATTATAAGTCAAAAGCAAAGCTACAACCATAAAGCTTATGGCCACTGGTCGCACCACTTTTTGAGAAAAGACATTGGAGAAATATTGCCAATAATAAACCTTCTCGCTTTTGGTTGTTCTATTTTCTACAACCTGCGGACAAATTTGGCTCATTAAAATCTCACGATTGGACAAAGTCCAAGCATCACTTGGACGGCCACCGGCCTCAAATGATTTGAGATCTTTAATCTTTTGTATTATTTCCCGGTTGCTCATTGACGTTTTCTTTTAGGGCTTTGAGCGCGCGATGCAAAAGCACGCGTACGGACCCTTGGGTTTTATTTAAAATTTCGGCCATCTCGCCGATACTCAATTCATCCATAAACCTCAGGACGACTACTTCTTTATATTCATCTTTTAAATGACTCATGCCTGCTAATACCGATTCCAAATCAGAATCTTGCATCTGCTTCAATAATAAGTCCTTGGCTTCATCCATTATTTCTGGCGCATCAGGATCATTAATAGAAGAAGTGGTTTCTCGGCTTTTTTGTCTATAAAAATCAATTACCTTGTTTCTGGCTATAATATAGACAAAAGAATTCAGATTCTTTATTTCTTTACCTTCTTTTATATATTGCCAACATTTAAGAAAAACCTCAGAAGTAATGTCTTGGGCTTCGGCCGATGAATTTACTTTAAAAAAAATAAAGCGATAGATACGATTAACGTATAAATCGTAGAATCGGCCATATGCCTCCGGATCTTGACTTTTTACTTTCAAAAACAGAATCTTATCGGCTAATGGGTTTTTCATTAGTTATGACGGAAAAGTTAGTTATATGTTACAGACGTAATAGGATTAATTATAGTACAAAACAGCAACTTTGGCAATAGCGACTGTTTTTCAAGCCAACTTATGGCTAAAATAGACTCCCCTATTATCCAAAAATGATTGACATCAAATATAAAAAATGGTAAGATTTGTCTAGACATGTCTAGACAGAAGTCCAATTTATCCACAGATTTTACCTTATGGCCAAACAGCCAATCCGGCTGACAATCTCCCAAGCCGCCAATTTATTCGGCATTAGCCAAAAAACCATCAGAAGGGCCATCACGAGCAGTGAGATCCTCTATATTGTAGTCCGTGGCGTGTATAAAATCAACTTTGAGTCTTTACTCAAATGGTCTCAAGATCGCATTAAAATCCGCAATAAAATGGAAAAAGATGGTATTGGCCAGTATGTGGATAAGTGGAAAATCAAAAACCGCCTATACTCCCCCAACCCAGAATCTGCCGAAAATAAGAATAAAATTAAAGAAAAAGAAGAAATCATTGAAATAGACGAGGAAATTGCTAAAAACATGTAGAGACGCATTGCAATGCGTCTCTACTCGGCCCTTGTATTATAACCCCTTGCCTTATTTTAAATAATTGTGTATAATAAAAGCATAAATATAGATGTCCGCTTCGGCGGATTTTAAAATCCAAAAAAATACCTAAAATATGACAAAAATTAACCAATTAGTCCAATATTTAAAGGACTCCAAAGACGAAATCAAAAAAGTATCTTGGCCGACCAAAAAAGAAATCCGCCAACACACTTTGCTCGTCATTGGCATCTCTATCGGAGTAGCTCTTTTCTTGGGCGCCTGCGATTATGTCCTGACTCTCGGACTGCAAAAAATAATCTAAAACTATGGCCAAACAAACTTTAAATCTAGGCCGAAGATGGTATGCCCTGCACACCTATTCCGGTTTGGAAGAGAGCGTTTCCCACAATTTGAAGCAAAGAATTGAATCCATGGATATGGAAGACAAGATTTTTAATATCTTGATTCCTAAAGAAAAAAAGATTAGAATCAAAAACGGCAAACGCAAAGTCGTGGAAGAAAAAATTTATCCCGGCTATGTTTTGATAGAAATGGTCGTCACTGATGATTCTTGGTATGTGGTGCGAAACACGCCTCATGTGACAGGTTTTGTGGGTTCAGGCACCACGCCAACTCCTGTCTCTGATGAAGAAATCAAAACCTTGCAAAAACGCATGGGCGTGAATGAGCCTGAATTCAAAATTGATGTGGCTCCTGGCGACGCTATTCGTATTGCTGACGGCCCCTTCAAGAATATGGAAGGCAAAGTCACCGAGATTGATGAAACCAGAGGCAAGGTGAAAGTGCTTATTTCCATGTTTGGACGTGAGACTCCGGTTGAATTGGACTTCTTACAAATTAAAAAAATATAATAAAAAAATTCCGATATGCTTCTCACTGTTGGAAACTAACAATTAAAATGTATGGCTAAAAAAATAAAAACAATAATCAAACTGCAAATTCCTGCCGGTCAAGCTAATCCAGCGCCTCCGGTCGGTCCAGCCTTGGGTCAACATGGCCTCAATATTGCTGAATTCTGTCAAAAATTCAATGACAAAACCCGTGATAGAATGGGTGAAATCACTCCAGTAGAAATTAAGGTTTTTGAAGACAGAACTTATACTTTCATTTGCAAAACCCCTCCAGCTTCAGAGCTGATCAAAAAAGCTGCTGGTATTCCCAAAGGTTCTGGCAAACCACTAAAAGAAAAGGTTGGCAAAATAACCAAAAAACAAGTTGAAGAGATCGCCAAAATAAAAATGCCAGATTTGAATACCACCAAACTTCCAGCCGCCATGAAAATTATTGAAGGCACAGCTAGGCAAATGGGAGTGGAAATCATTGCTTAAGCAATAATTTCTAGTCAAAAGTAAAAAGTTCATAAAGTTTATAAAGACTAATGACGAAAAACTTTAAAAACTTTTTACTTTAAAAACTTTATAAACTAAGTATTGTGGGAGCGTCGCCAGTCAGCGGTGCATTAAAACCACACAACCAACATAAATATGAAAAAAGTAATCCACAAAAAATCAAAAAGAATGAAGCAAGCCTCGGAAATGGTGGATAAGTCAAAGACTTATTCATTAGCCGAAGCTTCAGAACTCATCAAAAAAACCTCAACTGTTAAATTTGACGCGGCTGTTGATGTGCATCTTTCCCTTGGCATTGATACCAAGAAAAGCGACCAACAAGTGCGTGGCACAGTCACCTTGCCTCATGGGAATGGCAAAACCATCAGAATCGCTGCAGTAGCTCTAAACGCTGATCAGCAAAAAGCCGCCAAAGACGCTGGCGCTGATTTGGTTGGTGAAAAAGAATTGGTTGAAGAAATCAAAGGCGGTAAAATAAATTTTGATATTTTAGTAGCCACACCAGAAGCCATGAAAATCTTAACTCCTATTGCCAAAGTGCTCGGCCCTAAAGGCCTTATGCCTAATCCCAAAGACGGCACGGTCGCCCAAAATATCGGCGAGGCCGTGGCTAATCTTAAAAAAGGCAAAGTTAGCTTTAAAAATGACAATACTGGTAATTTACATATCATGATCGGACGTGCTTCATTTGATGCCGTCAAATTGGCCGAGAATATCAAAGCGGTCATAGATGCTATCCAAAAAGCCAAACCAGCGACTGCCAAAGGTTCTTATATTAAGAATGTTTCCATTGCGAGTTCTATGGGACCTGGCATTAAGGTTTCTATTTAATTTTTTTATTTTTAAAAAGACGGGGTATGCCCCGTCTTTTTTGTTTTAATAAATTTTTCTTTTAACACTAGTTTTTACTTTTTCTTTTTTATAAAAGAAAAAGCTAACAAAAAGAAAAATCGCTCGCTAATCTAAAATTTTGCGCGAATGGCAAAAATCTAACAAAATTTTTAAACTCGTCCGCCAGCTGGCGGACTCAAACATAAAAATTTAGTAACGATTTTTGTCTTTCGCTTAATCAAAATTTTAAATAGGCGAGCACCCACGATTGTAAATTGTTTTTACATTTGATAAAATAAGTCCAATATGGAAACCCAACCCTACATCCGTCCCTCATGGGACGAATACTTCATGAACATCTGCCGTCAAGTAGCTACTCGCGCCACCTGCGATCGCGGACGCAGTGGCTGTGTGATTGCCCGCGACAAACAAATCCTCACCACTGGCTATGTGGGCTCACCGGTCGGCACGCCTCATTGCGATGAAATCGGCCACGAATTCCAAAGCGTCACCCACGAAGACGGCCATGTCACCCAGCATTGCATCCGCACCACCCACGCCGAACAAAACGCCATTTGCCAAGCCGCCAAACTAGGCATCTCGCTTAATGGAGCCACTCTTTATTGCAAAATGACACCCTGCTATGCCTGCGCCAAAATGATCATTAATGTCGGCATCAAGCGCGTGGTTTGCGACAAAGATTATCATTCAGCTGAATTATCAAAAAAAGTCTTTGCAAATGCCGGCGTGATTTTGGATATTTTAAACCCGGAAGTTGAAAATTATTCAAATCAATAAAAACTTATGCCAAAAAAAATCATTATCGGTCTAGTCGGTGAAATCTCAGCTGGCAAAGACACGGTCGCTGATTATCTAAAAAAGAAATACAAAGGCGAAACCGTGAGTTTTTCCCAACCGCTCAGGAATATTTTGGATACTATGTATTTACCGCAAACCAGAGCCAATCTGGCCTGGCTGGGCATCACTCTCAGAGCAAAATTCGGCCAAGACATTTTAGCCAAAGTCATCACCGCGCAAACACAAAAAAACAAAGCCCAGATCATCACCTTATCCAATGTTCGTCTAATGTCAGACATTAAATATCTCAAAAAATTGCCACATTTTTTTTTGGTGCGCATTGATACTGATCAAAAAATCAGGTATAGCCGTCTCATTAAACGAAAACAAAATACCGATGACAAATCAAAAACTTGGGAACAGTTTCTAGCTGATTCAAAGTTATCCACAGAAACAGCCATTCGCCAAGTGGCTAAATATGCCAAATATAAACTAGAAAATAATGGCGATTTTAAAAATTTGTACCAACAAGTTGATGAATTAATCAAAAAACTAAAATGAAATTTACAGGTGAACAATACGTACCCGGCCAAACCGACAAGACAATAGAAGACGAGCATCTAAGCCGTTATGAATTTGCTTCGCGGTATATCAAAGACAAAATTGTTTTAGATGTGGCTTGTGGCACTGGCTATGGCTCAAAAATCATGTCTAGCACTGCCAAGCAAGTTATTGGTGTGGATATCTCTGATGAAGTCATAAAATTTGCCAAAGAACATTACCAAAATAACAACTTAGAATATTTTTGCCACGACAGTACTTCCTTGTTTTTTAGCGAACATTATTTTGATGTAATTATTTCTTTTGAAACAATTGAACATCTTAGTGACAGTGACCGTGAATTATATCTAAAAGAAATTTGGCGTGTCCTTAAGGCTGGTGGCACATTTATTATTTCTACACCAAACAAAATTATCACTTCTCCTCACTCAAAAATACCAAAAAATAAATTCCATATCACTGAATACACAGCTGAAGACTTGAAAAAAATATTAAAAGACCATGCTCTTAATCCGGAAAAAATCTACGGCCAAAGGCAAATTAAAAAATCAATTAATAACTACTTAGCCAAATTATTTATGATGGCCACAGGAAAATTCAAAAAAACTTACCTTGAAGCTAGCGGGCCAAAAGTTGAAGAGATTAAAGACGGATTTGAAGCTACATATCTGGTAATTGTTTGTAAAAAATAATTTTTTATATTTTTAAAAAACACTTAATTTTATTGAGTGTTTTTTAATTGACATTTTTAATAATTTCTGCTAATTTAGCCTTACTATAAACCGTACTTTACAACAAAAAAAGGAGAAAAACCTAATGAAACCCACTCAAGGCACGTTAATTGTCATTGAAGGCGGTGACGGCAGTGGCAAACAAACTCAAACAGCCAAACTGGTTGAACGTTTGCAACAAACCGGCAAAACTGTCTTTACTATGGATTTTCCTCAATATGGAAAAACCTTAGGAGGAAAACTGGTCAGAAAATATCTTGACGGCGAATTTGGTGATCCTAAAAACATCAACCCCATCATCGCTTCCATGTTTTATACTATGGACAGGATTGAATGTCTGCATGAAATAAGAAACAATCTTGAAAACGACGGCATCGTCGTTCTGGACCGCTTTCAGACTGCCAACATTATCCACCAAGGCGCCAAATTTGTTTCTTCCGAATTTGATGACCCTTTTCACAATTCCGCTCTTAACTGTTTTGTTTATTTTTCAAATCAATTGGAATTTGAATTAATGAACATTCCGGAACCGAATTTGGTGCTTTATCTGCATGTTATACCCGAAGTAGCACAAACTCTCATGAATACTCAAGGCAGAATCAAGGATGGACACGAATCCGATCTAAGATACATCAAAAAAGTGGAACAAGTGGCTCTTTGGGCTTGTAAGACTCAAGGCTGGAAAAAAATTGAATGCTGTCCTGATGGTCAGACAATCCTGTCGCCGACAGAAATTCATGAACTGATTTGGCAAAAAGTTGATGCTCAAATCAAATTTCAAACTGCTGAAAGGAGAAATGAAGATGCAATGTGACAAAAAGACTTTTCCGACCCTGCATGTTGTCGGAGAAAACATTCCCCAAGCCTATTTTCGCGCTATTAAAGTGGTCTGGGAACATGGCTTATCCATTCGCACCCAATATGATCGCCAAGATGACGCAGGCAATTACATTGATCCGCCCAGCCGTGATGCGCGTGTGCTGATTGAGGTGAAAAATCCTTTTGCTCAGCCACGCTATCCGCCGATTTCGTTTTGTGAAATCGGAACCTATATAGCGGAAATTTTGGGCTTCAAAGACCATCGCGTCCTACCCATGGAAATGTTGGTCGGAACAGACCCAGTGCCAGAGCACATGAAAACCTGGTGGCCATATTCATACCACCAACGACTAACTGCTCATCCGGAAACAAACGGTAATATCATTGATCAATTAGCCATGGCCGTTGAACTGGTAGCTCAGACACCACATACCCGTCGCGCCATGACTACCACAGCCGTGCCCAATTTGGATCCATTTCTCAAAGAAGACATTCCCTGCCTGCGTGAAATCCAATTGCGTTGTGTGGAGCAAACCGACGGTTCGCTTCTGCTTTGTCCCAGTGCCACTTGGCGTTCACGTGATTTATACAAAGCCTGGGGCGACAATATGATTGCTCTCACCTTTTGGATGCAAACAGTCGCCAAACAAATCACCAAACAAAATGGCCGTCGCACAGAACTTGGCAGTTGGGCTGATTACAGCGCCTCGCTCCATATCTACGGCCAAGACTTTGATAAGGTCGCCGGCAATTCTGAAAAAGGCTTGCAAAGCTTCTTTGACACGTTTGATGAAGAAACTTTCATTGCCCGTTCGCTCACCAGCGAAATGGCCGCGGAAATGCTGGTTATTCCCCAGCTTGAAGCTCTACTCACCCCAGCCAGCCAAGCCAATTGGCAATTTCCAGACGAAACCCTTACAGCTATTCGTCAGCTCATTAATGACATCAAAAACAGCACACTTATCGTGTAACCAAATATCCAAAAATATCCACATCCCTGAAACGCAAGTTTTAGGGATTTTTTATTTGACTAAATCCCCTATTTTTTGTAGAATAAAGCCATATAAATTACAGAAAATTATTTTTTATGGCTATATATCAACCAGTTATTGGCATGGAAATCCACGCTGAGCTCCGCACTAAAAGCAAAATGTTCTGTTCCTGCCAAAATGGCTATGAGCTTCAAGAAGAACCAAATAAAAACATTTGTCCGGTGTGCATGGGTCACCCCGGCACTTTACCTGTCATTAATTCTCAAGCTATTCGCTGGACCATACTGGTTGGTTTAGCGCTTGATTGTCAAATTGCTCATCAAACCAAATTTGATCGCAAAAATTATTTTTATCCTGACTTGCCAAAAGGCTATCAAGTTTCTCAATATGACCAGCCAATCACTTATGCTGGCAAACTAAAAATCGGCAATAAAGAAGTTGGGATTGTCCGCATTCATTTGGAAGAAGACACTGGCAAATTAATGCATGTTTCTGACGGAGCCAATGTGGATTTGAGTCGCGCTGGTACACCGCTAATAGAACTCGTCACCGAACCAACCATCAATTCCGCCATTGAAGCCAAAGAATTCTGCCAAACCTATCAACAAATTTTGCGCTATTTAGAAATTTCCGAGGCTGACATGGAAAAAGGCCAAATGCGTTGTGAAGCCAATGTCTCGCTTCAAGAAGCTGGAAGATTTGAAACTAAAGGCCCGGAAGTCAAACCTTTATTGGATTATAAATTAAATCCCAAAACTGAATTAAAAAATATCAATTCTTTTCGTGCTTTGGAACGCGCAATTGATTATGAAATAAAAAGACAAACCAAAGCCCTAGAAACTGGCGAAAAATTAGTACAAGAAACCCGCGGTTGGGATGAAGCGCGCCAAGAAACTTTTTCCCAAAGAATCAAAGAAACAGCTGCCGACTATCGTTATTTTCCCGAACCGGATTTGCCACCGCTCCACATTTCCGAAGAAGAAATAAATAATCTCAAAGCTACTCTACCAGAATTACCTCAAGCCAAATTGGAAAGATTTGTGGCTCAATTTCGTTTTAATCTTGAAGATGCCAAAATCTTAGTGTCTGATAAAAAAATTGCCACCTACACCGAAGAATGCATGTCCGAACTTATTGGCTGGCTAGCTGACCTGCCAGAAGTTGAAGGCACTGAAGAAGAAATATTAGCCAATGACGGACCAAAACTGGCCAAAATTGTTGGCAATTGGCTTATCAACAGGCTATTCAAACACTTAAATGAACAAAAAGTTTCTATCTCTGATTGTAAAATAACTCCGGAAAATTTTGCCGAGTTTATCTCACTTGTTTATCTAAACAAAGTCAATAATCTTTCAGCTCAAGAAATTTTGGAAGCCATGTTTAATACAGGTGAATCACCAACCAGTATAATGGAAAACAAAAATCTTGGCCAAACCGACAATCGTGAAGAATTAAAAGAAATTATTACCAAAATTGTCTCTGAAAATCCCAAAGCTCTAGCCGATTTTAAGGCCGGCAAAGAAGCTTCATTGAAATTTTTGGTCGGACAAGTCATGGCCACTACCAAGGGCAAGGCCAATCCAAAATCAATTAATGAACTATTAATAGAAGAATTAAATAAGCAATAACCGCAAAATTATATGTCCATGTTCGGACTCAACGCCTTAGATAGAAAATTCATGCCAAAAAACATCAAGTTTTCGGCTCTTTACAAGCATGGCGCCAGCGGTGAAATCACGCCAGCAGCCAAACAAGAAATCATGAATACTTTGGAAAAATCAGGCTTGGACAAAGATCGTATCAATAAAATTGTATATAATGACCAGCCAGTACTGGTGGCAGAAATGAAAAAAATCGCCGACCATCTTTATACCAATAAAATTTCCGGCTTTAGTAAAACTGGCGGTTTAGTAGATGAATTTATCAGGCATGAAGCCATTAAAGCTAGAAGCATTGATGCCAGAAAACACGACTACATGTTGGAGTCAATGCAAGAAGGAACAACCTCAAAACAACCAGGTATAGTTGAAAGAATAACTTCTATTGGTGGCGATAGGACAAAAAAAGTCACCAGCTATGGTGAATTTATTTCCAAACACACCTCAGAACAAGTTGATAAAATGAGTGGCAAAACCATTATGCCACAATCCGCTCCAAGCAATGTTAATCGTCCTAGACCTGGATTTTAACCCATACTGTCATCCCGGGCTTGATCAGGGATCCAGTATTTTTTTAATCTCTCCTTCTGCAGTTTTAAAATCACTCACCCAAATAATTTTATTATTGCGCTTAAACCAAGTAAGTTGACGCTTGGCAAAATGATGAATGTCATTTCTTAAATTTTCAACCAATTCACTGTAATTTATCTTTTTTTGCAAATATCTAGCCACCCAACGATATTCTAGACCAAATTCTTCCAGCCTTTTCCAACTAACTCCTCCACGACGGAGTTTTTTTATTTCACGCACCATGCCTTCTTTCAGTCGATCTTCTAAACGGCTGTCAATTTTTTGATAAATTTTTTCTAACGAAAAAGACACACCTAAAATCAAAATATCCCAATCAGGTGGATTTTGTTGATCTGATTCTGATTTTGTCTTGCCACTGCTAAAATAAATTTCCAAAGCTCGCTGAACCCGCCGACGATTTTTTTTATCTATTTTATTATAAGTGACTAGATCTATTTTTTTTAATTTTAAAAGTAATTGCAATAAAGACTGTTTATCTAATTTTTTTCTAATTTCAATTTCTTGTTTTTTTGATTTTTTATTTTCTCCAAACTGATAGCCATTAATAACAGCATCTATATAAAGTCCGGTTCCACCCACTAAAAATGGAATTTTGCCTTGTTTTTGCACATTTATTATGGCTCTGTAAGCCAATTTTTGGTACTTAGCAACATTAAAAGAAGTTTTGGGGCTAATTATGTCTATTAAGTGATATGGCACGCCTGAGGCCTTTTTTAGGCCTTTAATAGCCTTTTGAGAGCCATATTCTGACAAGTCTTTGCCAGTACCAATATCCATACCCCTAAAAACTTGCCTGCTGTCAGCGGAAATAATTTCACCATTAAACTTTTTAGCCAGCTTTACGGCTAGACGTGTTTTACCAGTGGCCGTGGCTCCCAAAACAATAACAAGTTTTTTATGTTGATTACTGTTTTCCATATATAAATAACATATCATTATTAAGGTTTTTTGTCATTACAAAATAAAAAAATGCCAAAAAATCGGCATTTTTTATAACCGAGAAAATTTCAATCGGCTTTTAGCGATAAAAAGAAACAAAAGCCAGAATTGTACCCAAGACTATTGTGACAGCCAATTCAACAGCAGTAATCACAGCCACCCGCTTAAGACTAATGCCGGTAGCAGTTGCTGTTTTTGGACTGGGCCAATTTTTTCTTTCCATATTATTTGATAATGATTTTTATTTTATCTGTTGATCTTGGAATTTCATGACTCCAATATGGCGAAATACGAACATCAACATTTTGGATCAAATCAGATTGCGCCAGTGATGACTTAACTTCGTCTAATTTTCTGCCAGCAAAATTACGCTTATCAAACAATGAATCATTTGACTGCAATTTGGTATGAGCCAGATAAGTGGCTTTGATAAGCACGCCACCATCAAAATTATTATCGGCTATTACATAATCAAAATTTGATAAATCTACACCGCCAATTAGATTGGTTATATTACTTTCGGTAATTTTTTTAACTAATAAAGATAATAGCTGATCTTGATTAATAACTAAAGAATTAGCAGTCACCGTTTCGGTCAGATTAAAACTGTCTGTAGTATCGCCAATTTTTTTGTCAGCTTTAACTTCTCCAATTTTAACAGAAATCTTACCACTGTCTGAAGTGTCAAATTCAGCCTTAACCTCGTCTGATAAAGACTTAAATAAAGTATCTTGAGCCCTATTTAGATCGCCATCAGTGAAAACTTTTACACTTCTGGGACCAGTTGATAAATCACCATCGGCTGTGGCATAAATTTTGTCTTGTAAACTGGCATTTAATTTAATAATAGTAAGATGCGAACCACTAGTAATTGTTGGCAAAGAAGTTCCTTCTTTAGGATAAACTTCGGCCATTACACTGCCACCGGCCGGAACCATAACAGTAGAATTGATCCGTACAATATTACCACCAGCATCAGCAAGCTGGGTTGTTTGCACTAATGGCTGATTTCTATTTGATTTGTTGATTATTTTAACCCGTCCAGCCATGGTTGATTGTATGGTTTTGGTGCCGAGCACGTCAAAAATTTGACTGTCAGTCTTTTGCTTAGTGACCACATAACCAGCTACCACATCTTTTTGTGATAATTCATCGGCAGTTGGATTTTGTTTAATTTGAATATCAAAAGACAAAGTGACGTCTTTGGACTTGGCCGTGACAACAATAACAGCTTGACTATAAAAGAAAACAAATACAGCCACTAACAATACTAATGTCAGTGCAATAAAAGTGAAAGAAATATTGCGATAAAGATTTATTTTTGGCAATTCTTTTTTTTCTTTTTTGGGAATTATTTTTTTAGGCATAATTATTTTACAAGATGAATAATTATTAATCTCGCGACGTCCATTGTTTGACCACCTGATCAATATCCTTGGGGCCAACGGTTGGTATGGTATCGTGTTTACCAGCTCTGGCCATGGCCAGACGCACTTTACTGCAAGCTTCATCAAGAGCATCAATAGCTTTGTCTGGATAAGCGCGATTGGTTATTTTTCTAGTGGATGAGATAGCTTCTTTAATGGCTTTTTCAGAAACCGTCACTTTATGATAATCCTCATAAACAGCCTTGACTCCATTTAGAATATCAAAAACCAAAGCTTCTTTGGGCTCACTGACAAAAATCGGCTGTAAACGTCGGTCTAATGTTTTGTCTTTCTTAATAAATTTGTCGTATTCTTCTTCGGTAGTAGCTCCAACGACTTGCAATTCACCGCGAGCCAGCATGGGCTTTAAAATATCAGCCGCATTAATGGCGCCTTCAGCTTCTCCGGCTTCGGCCAAAATATGAATTTCATCAATAAACAAAATAATATTACGATGGGAAGCAACTATTTCCTCGGTGATTTTTTTTAATCTCTGCTCAAACTCACCACGATATTTGGTGCCAGCCAAAATACCAGGCAAATCAAGCGCTAAAACACGCTTATTAAAAAGCGCTGGTGGCACTTTTTGTCCAGAAATTTCTAGGGCCAAACCTTCAACAATCGCGGTCTTGCCTATACCGGCCTTGCCAATAAGCACAGGATTATTTTTATTGCGACGTGACAAAATTTGAATTACACGTTCAATTTCAGCTTTACGACCAACAACAGGATCTAATTTTTTTTCTTTAGCAAGTAGGGTGAGATCTCTAGAATAACGGGATAAAACCGCGAGTGTTGAACCAAAAGGATTCATACTCCCACCATCTGAGTGGCTACTATTCCATAAATACCAACCCAAGGCGATTAATAATAAAAGAACTGCGGTAATGACAAGCTGCATAAATTTTTATTCCTCCTGAGGAGTTAATAGTTATGTTGTTGACTTTATTATAACACAAAATTAAATAAAAAGAAAAATGAACAGTGGATAATTATACCTGGACACTAATATTAACATTACTAATGCCACCAATAGCTTCAATAAACTGCTGACTATAATCAATTCTATAAGAAGTAAGAATTTTTTGGTTTGAATTTTCTTTTTCTACCACTAATTCCACTCGGTGTTGTCCTGGATGACGAAAAAATAAATCACGCAACAATTTTGAAGCATCATATTCAATGGGCGAGGCCACGCCAATGGAAACTTTTTTTTCAGCCACTACGGATGCAGGTTTTGGTATGGCTGATTTTTGACCATTGCCAAAGTTTTTATTTTTATAAAAATCGCGACTGGAACGATTAGCTGCGCTGGCTTTGGCAGAGACCAAAAAATTACTAACTGATTCTTTAATATTACTCATACCAATAACCGCTCCTAAATCGCATAAGACTTTGGATTCACCATCTTTGTCTGATACCTTACCCGAACAAATAATAATATTATCAACTTGCCAAATATGAGGATTTGATTCTAAAACCCTAGGGAAAACCAAAATTTCCGCATCTCCGCCCGTGTCTTCAATTTTAACAAACATCATGGGCTCGTTTTTTTTGGTCATGATTTTTTTAATGGTGCTGACCACGCCAGCCACACGTACCTCTGCTCCATCAGTGCAATTTTTTAGCACCGAACAACTAACAACCGAGCCTTTGATTTGCGCTTCTACTTCGTTCATGGGATGTTCGGACACATACAATCCTAATAATTCTTTTTCCCAAGTTAGTTTTTGCCTTTTTTCCAGTGGCTCCGCGTCAAATAATCTTAATTTACTGGCAACCGAAACTTGCGGAGACATAGCAAACAAATCAGTCTGACCAGAATCAATATTTTTATTTATTTCTTGAATAAAATTCAAAATCCTATCCAAATTTGATAAAATTTTATTACGTTCTTCAAAACTATCCAAACAGCCCGCCTTGGCCAAAGCCTCCAATGATCTTTTGTTTAAGTCCTTGCTTTTTACACGAGATATTAAATCTTCTAAATTAACAAAAATTCCATTTTCTTTTCTTTCTTTAATAATTGTTTTAACAATATTTTCTCCCAAACCTTTGACGGCCATCAGCCCAAAACGGATACGCGGATTGGCCGTATTTAAACTATCAGCTACAACTGTAAAATCAGAAAAACTTTCATTTATATCCGGAGGCATAACTGCCATGCCCATTTGCCGGCACTCTTCAACTTCAATGGCTATGCGATCGCTATTGTCTTGATCAGAAGTAAGAAGCGCAGCCATAAACTCGGCCGGATAATTCGCTTTAAGATAAGCAGTTTGATAGGCAATCATGGCATAACAAGCCGCATGCGAACGATTAAAACCATAAGACGCAAATGGCAAAATAAATTCCCAAATTTTTTCAGCCACTTTTTTGCCAATACCATTAGCCACCATACCATTGACTATTTTTATTTCTTGTTCTTTGAGCAATTCTTTAATTTTTTTACCAACAGCTTTTCTCAAAATATCAGCTTCGCCATAAGAAAAACCAGCTAAATCACGAGCGATTTGCAATAGTTGTTCTTGATATACGGCCACGCCATAAGTTTTTTCCAAAATCGGTTTTAATTTTTCATGCAAATACTGTGGCTTTTTACGGCCATGCTTGCCATTAATATAATCAGGAATATATTCCATTGGTCCTGGGCGATAAAGAGCCACCATAGCAATAATATCTTCCAAATCAGTAGGCAGAAGCTGTTTGAGATAACGCTTCATGCCTGCAGATTCCAGCTGAAAAACACCAGTAGTTCTGCCCTGCTGAAAAAGTTTAAAAGCTTTTTCATCATCAAGCGGAATATTTTCAATATTTATTTTTTTATTATTTATTTTTTCAATAATGCCAAGCGCATTTTCAATAATGGTAAGATTTGATAATCCCAAAAAGTCCATCTTAAGTAGTCCAAGATCTTCCACGCCATGACCATCATATTGCACCACAATTGATTGATCGCCATGACTGCCAAATTGCCGTGGCGCATAATTGTCCAGTGATTCTGGAGTTATTACAACACCGCAAGCATGGGTAGAAGCGTGACGCACCACACCTTCCAGCCTTTTGGCAACCGCTAATAATTTTTGTCCTTGTTCTTCGGCCAAAATTTCTTTAAGCTCTGGCACAGTCTCTACAGCTTTGGTCAAATTGGTAAACATCGGGATTAATTTGGCCACGCGGTCGCAATAATTATAGGGCAAGCTCATGACACGCCCCACATCACGAATGGCATTTCTGGCAGCCATGGTTCCAAAAGTAATGATCTGGGCCACACGATCGCGTCCGTATTTTTCCGAAACATATTTAAGTACATCATCACGACGAGCATCAGCAAAATCAGTATCAATATCAGGCATGGAAATACGCTCTGGATTCAAAAATCTTTCAAATACCAAATTATATTTAATTGGATCAATATTAGTGATGCCAATCAGATACGAAACTAATGACCCGGCCGCACTGCCACGACCAGGACCAACTACAATGCCATTATCCTTAGCCCAATTAATAAAATCACCCACAATTAAAAAATAGCCGGCATAACCAGTTTTGACAATAATTGATAATTCATATTCCATACGCTCTCTGTCTTCGGCTGTAATCTTGTCACCAAATCTTTTGAGAAGTCCAGCCTCGGAGAGCTCACGCAAATATGAATCCGCGGTTTCACCATCGGGCAAAGGAAAATTCGGCAAAATAGTTTTGCCAAGAGACATTTCAAATTGACAAGCTTCAGCAATACGCAGTGTATTTTCTATCACTTCTGGATGGTCTGCAAAATCTGCTTTCATTTTTTCGGTAGAACGAAAGGATAAATCAACACCTATATAAGACATGCGATCTTTTTCGGCCAAAACTTTTTTGGTTTGAATACAAAGCAAAACATCTTGGGCATAATCATCATCAGCATTGGGATAATGAACATCGCAAGTGGCAATAACTGGTGCTCCAGTCTCACGAGATAATTCAAAAACTTTTTCATTGACTGCTTGCTGACGTGGCAAGCTGGGATGATGTTGTACTTCCAAATAAAAATTATCTGGCCCGAATAATTTTTGATATCTAGCAATCATGTCTCTAGCCGCATCCAAATTATCATTAACAATATGCGAGGCCAGTTCACCAGCGAGACATGCTGTAGCACAAATAATGCCTTCAGAATATTTTTGCAATAATTCAAAATCAATCCTAGGCTTGTAATAAAAACCTTCTAAGTTCGCAATAGTGGTGAGAGTCACCAAATTTTGATAACCAATTTCGTTTTTAGCCAAAAGAATCAGATGATATGGTTTTTCATCTATCCTGGCTCGCTTATTCAAATGTCCATTTCTGGCCACATAAGCCTCCACACCAATAATAGGCTTGATGCCGGCTTTTTTGGCTTTTTTATAAAATTCCACGGCGCCATACATCACACCATGATCGGTTAAAGCCACGGCCGGCATATTATACTCCACGGCCTTTTTGACTAGTGCGTCAATTTGCCCCAAGCCGTCAAGCAAGGAGTAATGAGAATGGACATGAAGGTGGACAAAAGACATTAAAAAAATTGTATAATTAATTGGCTTTCTTGAATCTTACAGAAAAGGCTGGCTCATATTTTACATCATTAATATCGGTAATACTGATAGTCTCTCCTTTCATTAATTGCGTCAGGGCAATATCACTCAACATTTCATAATCAGTTTCTAAATCTATTTTCAAATCTTCAAGTTTGGCATATTCAGATCTAAAATCCACTCTAATAGTTTCTTCTACTTCTTTTTTCTTATCTCTAAGTTCTTTTAATTCTTCACTTATTTTTTGATACTGTGCCGATGATAGCAAGGCATCACGATAAGAGCTTTTGATTTGTTTTTGTTCTTTTTTAGATTCTTGGATACGATTAAAAACTTCTTGCAATTTGTCCGGCATAATAATTGGTATAGGTTATTATTTTATATCAGTGGAAGTAGCCGGACTGCTAGTGACAGGCAAACCCAAAAATAACAATTGAAAATTCAAATCTTTATTATTCACCACTGGCACTGGCAAAATTTGTTTGGTAGATGTTGTGTAGTCTGCTTTATAAGCAATAAGTGAATAAGCAATGGGTTGATAATTATTATTATCATTTAGAGCTTTTAAAAATATTTGATATGAGCCATCATCACCTGACAATAGAGTGGCCAATTTCGTGGGCTGTGAGCTAGTGACAGCAGGATTCAGATTGCCCCACACTTCAATAGTCGCTCCAGCTACAGTGGTAGTGGCTTGGCCCATTTGCCTGGCCTGGCCAAAAATGGAAATTATTTTCTGCATTGTTATATCCAAATTTTTATCACCAGATAGGACTGTGGTAGTAGAATACTTCCAATAGCCATCAGTATTAATTAACAATTGCCAATTTTTGCCTTGATTCAAATCAATTTGAAAACTATAATTTCCATTTTGGTCAGACTTGGCACTGGTAGTAATTAAAGGATTGTCTAAACAATTTAAAACAAGACTAATATTACCAAGCGGTGCACTTGAAGACACTTCAACTTCCTTAACACTGCCAAAAATTTTAGCCGGCACGGCCACAATTGGAGTTGATGTTTCAAATTCACTACCAGCTGAAATCGGAGCTTCTAGGTTTTGATTCCAAAAATAAAAAGCCATAGCACACAAGCCAGCAATTAAAATAATTACAGCCAGTCCAATAATAATTGAGCCACCGCCCTGAGGATTTTTGGAAATAGGAGTGAGCGGTCTTGGCGAAACCGGTTTTAGAGCCGATTTTTGCAATTTATTATTTTTTTTCTTTTTAACAGGCATGGTATAAAAATTATTTTTATTGCAAAGTAATAGTGACTTTTGCGTCTTGGCCGTTACGCGAGTAAAGTAATTCAATTTGTTCACCAGGCTTATAGCCGGCAATAATTTGTGACAAATCCTGATAGACGCCAAGTTCCACATCATCAATTTTCTTAATTATATCACCTACTTTCAATTTTCCCAAGGTTGCCGAACCTTTGACCGGATTTTCATTAACCAAAGCTCCTTTATATCCTAAATTAATTAAACCTTCAACTTGAGCCAAATCAATATATTTAATACCCATAGATGCATGAACAATTGGCTGATTATTTAAAACTTTATTAATGGCGCCTTTAAAAGAATCAACTAAAACCACACTGCCACCACTAACCATACCCACAATTTCACCTTTTAAATTAGCAACCACGCCACCATTAGTTTCTGGTCCTAATGGCACATCCAAGAATATACGTTTACCGATAACATCTGAGGATTGAACCAAATCAGCTGAAGAATTAAAATTATAACCAATTTTTTTGATATGACAAACAACCAAATTATGACGACCATAAATAAGAGCCAAAGTTTGGCCAATGGTCAAGTCTTTATCATCACCCCAAGAGGCCACTGATAAATTTTTGGCGCCTACGAGCTGACCAAAAACCATGCCGTTATTTTTATCAATAACCAAACTACCTAGTTCGTATTGCTTGCTTTCATAGCCTACGGCCGGATATTTGGCTTTTAAATCATCCACGGCACTGATTGAAGTGACAATCCAACCATCAGCAGTAAGTACTGTGCCTTGCCCTGTTATCTCAGCTTGAGTGTAAGCCTGATTTTTTGAAACGCGAGGCGAATAAATATTAACTAAAGTAGGTAAGGTGTTGTTTTCTATTTGCTTCATTTGGAAATTCTGATCCACTATTACATTTCTTGGCTGATCAATAACCACTTGCCTATTATTCAAATTTTGATCATTAAAATTAACACGGCCAAAAAAAGGAAGTGAAAATCCGCCAAGTCCTGCGGTTGAATAGCCCAAAATTCCGGATAAAAAACCAAAAACTATGGAGATAATAATTATTACAATTGTGCTTCCGCTGATAAATTTTTTCATGTTATAT
>JBAXTU010000007.1:0-48083 GCA_037130015.1 bacterium
TGTCATGCCTTTTGTTAAAATTATATCTTTTTCTTTTTTATCAACATAATTAAAAACCGACGGATCTTCATGTGCTGAAAAACCAACGCCATGCCCGACGAGTTGTCGCACCACATTAAAATTATTTTTAGCAATATGCGTCTCAATAGCGCGAGAAATGTCTGACAATTTATTGCCAATCTTGGCTTGCTTAATTCCTTTGTGCAATGCTTCTTCTGTCACCTGTAAAAGCTTTTTGGCCTGCCTGTCAATTTTGCCGACAGCCACGGTGCGCGCCATATCCGTATATAATCCTTTATATTCCAAACCGCAGTCAATTCCCAAAATATCACCGGTTTTTAAATAACGATTGGGCACTGGCAAACCGTGCACTACTTCGTTATTAATAGACAAACACAAAGCCGACGGAAATAAAATATCCGTCCAAGGCGCTTTGTAATTTTTAAAACTGGCTCGCCCTCCTGCCTTAGCAATTAATTCTTCAGCATAAACATTAAGTTCTTCAGTGCCAATTCCAGGCTTCACTTTTTTTATTACTAAATCCAAAACGCGCGAGAGGATTTGACCGCCTTCGCGCATAATTTCTATTTGCTGTTGATTCTTGATTTTTATCATGGATTTATTATAGCTTAAAAAAAAATTTAAATAAAGCATTAATAAAAATTAATAGCTAAAATTAGATAAAAAAATACCATAATTATCACTATTTTATTTGAAATTGACCAACTCAAATGATGATGTTAAACTTAGTATGAAATTAATTTTTATTAACTAATAATTAAGCAAAACTATGAAAAAAACAATCATTTTGGATGCTGGTCATAGCTTGACCGATCCAGGAGCAGTGTCCGGTGGCACCACTGAATCAAAAGAAGCCATAAAAATTCGCGACTTGCTAATTCCCCTGCTCAAGCAAAGTTTTGATGTTTTAGCTGTGCCTGATAATTTAGATTTGGTCCAGTCAATCAAATGGGTTAATACTAAATGTCCCAACCTTGAAGACGGCTTGGCTCTAGCCATACATCTAAATGCCGGCGGTGGCACTGGCGCAGAAACTTACTTTTATGCTGGCCAAGAAAAATCCAGAGTAATTGCCCAGACAATCATTGACACCTATTGTGGCCTGACCAGTTTTCGCAGTCGTGGCGCCAAATCCGATGCCACCACCAGCTATGGCCGTTTGGGCTGGATCAGAGATGTTTCTGCTTGGTCATGTCTAATAGAATTATCCTTTATTGACACTCCAGCCGATTTAACCAAACTACAAACAGAACATGATGAAATCGCTTTTGCAATTTATTCCTCTCTTTGTGCGGTTTATGGCATCAAACCAGTGACTATACCAGTTATTGTCACTCCGCCAGTCAACACTCAAACACAAATCATCAAGGAACAAATCAAAGTTAAACTTAACGAATTAAATGCTTTAGTGAATCAGCTTTAAACATACCAAATACAATTTAATCTAAATTTAGCCAAAATTAATCAATATCTATTGACTTTTTATGTTAAGCATGCTAAAATTTTAAATTAGCCTGACAATGGGTCGGACTAAAATTTGGACATTGGACAACCAAAAAGGAGATAAAAAGATGAAAAATTCGAAGGATATTCTATTGCCAATTGTAATGGCAGTGACGCTTGGTGTGGGCGCAATTGTGTTCTTTTACTATAATCCCAACATAATCAAAGAAACATGGAATTTCATGAGTGCACCACACCGAACCGAGACACAAATAACCGCTGAGTATAATCAGGCTCATACACCTAATACTGAAGTACTAACAACACTGCAAATGAAGCCACCGCTTTGTTTGGCAATCAGCCCATGGAATGCAACTGAAAATCCAAATGTTGTAATTCGCTATGTGCGAATTGACGGTAAACTAGCATTGCAATGGAGGTCAGAACAATACACCACTGGCATGCAACACAACTACGGATTCTGTTTTATCCCAGAAACACCAACTCCGCCTGTAACAGTAGACAAATAACCTGCACAAACAAAAACCCCGAGATTGTAACATACGATCTCGGGGTAATTTTTTTATAAAATTTATTTCCAACCAATCTTACTGCGCAGATCTTTTACCATATGACGCATAATTTCTTGAAACACTTCATCAATATGTTTCTCGCCATCAATCATGATTAAAATATTTTTATCCTGATAAGACTTTACAATCGGATCGGTCTCACGATGATACACTTCCAAACGAGCTTTAATAGTTTCTTCCTTGTCATCATCACGTTGGAAAAGCGGTTCACCGCAAGTATCGCAAATGGTTTCATTTTTTGGCGCAGAATATTTCAAGTGCCAAGTATGGCCATTTTTACAAACACGTCTGCCAGCCATTCTTTCAATAATAGTGGCATCACTGACATTTATCAAAAAAACATAATCTACATCCGCATTAGCTTCCAAAAATTGAGCTTGCTCCAAAGTACGAGGAAAACCATCCATGGCATAGCCAAGCTTGCAATCCTCTTGTTTAATTCTATCTACCACCAAACGATTCACTAATTCCGTTGGCACTAATTGGCCTTTATCCATGCAAGCAATCACCTCAGCCGACAATGGATTTTGTGTGTCTGATTTAATGTTGTGTAAAATCACACCAGTGGAAATATGTGGCACATCAAATGTTTTGGCAATAAGTTCTGTTTGTGTGCCTTTGCCAGAAACAGGAGGACCAAGCACAATAATCTCAAACGGCTTTTCGTTTTTGTTCATAGAAAAAATTAGTTTATATTTCTTCGTAATCTCTCATTGAGAGTTGAGCATTGATCTGATTGACGGTTTCAATAACCACCGACACCACGATTAAAAGTGAGGTACCACCAATGACGAGTGATTGTGTTCCCGTGAGTTGAGAAGTAATAAGTGGCAAAACAGCAATCAGACCCAAAAACAACGAACCGGTTAAAATAATTCTGGTGACGATTTTTTTCAAATAGTCAGCTGTGGATCTACCTGGACGAATACCTGGCACAAAACCACCTTGCTTTTGTAAATTCTCAGCAATCTGATCAGGATGAAAAATAACTGCTGTATAAAAATAAGTAAAAGCAACTACTAGTGTAAAATAAATAACACCGTAAAATATTTGATTTTGGAATAAATTAATAACCGATTGAGCAAAATTAGCCACCCATACAGTATTAACTCTCAAAAATAATTGAGCTACCATGGGCGGAAATAAAATAATTGAAATGGCAAAAATAATTGGGATAACACCGGCTTGATTGACACGAAGTGGCAAATGAGTATCCACACCACCAAACATCTTGTTGCCACGCACCCGCCTGGCATAAGACACGGGAATATTTCTTTGACCTTCAGTAATAATAACCACGCCAACAATAGTGATTAACGCAATCAAAGCAAATATTACCATGTTAATAATTTCGGCGGCATTAAAAGTGGCCACAGTCTTGCTGAAAGATCCTGGCAGGCCAGACACAATGCCAGCAAAAATCAATAATGATATTCCGTTGCCAACATGCTTTTCAGTAATAAGTTCACCAAGCCACATTAAAAACATGGTGCCGGCTGTGATTGTGCACATGGCTACAATCAATTGCCAAGATGTAATATTGCCAAGCACATTGCCAGCACTTCGTTCTAACAAAGCAATCATGCCATATGATTGTAAAAAAGCCAACGGCACAGTGAGCCAACGAGTCCATTGATTGATTTTGCCACGGCCATATTCACCTTCCTTAGAAAGTTCTTCTAAAGACGGCACAACCATGGTTAATAATTGAAAAATAATAGATGAAGTGATATATGGGCCCACACCAAGCATGACAATGGAAAAATTTTCCATGGCACCGCCGGCAAAAATATTCATAAGACCCAAAACCTGGCTGGAATCAAATAATTTTTTAAGCCCAACAGTATCAATGCCTGGCACTGGAATATGCGCAGCTACTCTGGAAATAAAAAGCAAAGCTAGCACAAACAAAATTTTGTTGCGCAAATCTTTGATTTTCCAAATTTGAGATAATTTGTCAAACATAGAAACATTAGTTATAAAGTAAAAAGTTTATAAAGTTATAAAGTTTTTACTTTATAAGTTTTAAGTTAGTTCTTGAGAGTGGCTTCACCACCAGCTTCTTCAATCGCTCTTTTAGCAACAACTGAATAGGCCTGAGCAATGACGGTGAATTTTTTGGTGAGCTTACCTGTGCCCAAAATCTTAATGCCGTTTTTGGCATTTTCCACTAGTCCCAGGCGCATTAATTTTCTGGCATCAATAATATCACCAGCTTTGAATTTAGTTTCCAAATCAGCAATATTAACCACGGACATTTTTGGTTTGTCGCTCTTGAAGCCACGAGTCTTTGGTGTACGCATCAAAGTTTGCTTAAAGCCTAATGCTTTTAGTCCGCCTTTGCCACCACTTCTAGCACGTTGTCCTTTCATGCCTTTGCCTGAATAGCTACCGCGTTTACCGCCACGTCCAACACGTCTGGCTGTTTTTTTAGAGCCTTTGGCTGGTTTTAAATTTGATAAATTAAGAGTCATATTTTTATTTAACTTCTTGTTCTTGTTTTTTTACTTTGGTAATTCTGGCTTTTTTCAGAGTGCTGAGCGCTTTAATGGCTGCCCGAACATTATTAACTTTATTATTACAGCCTAAAATTTTAGAAACACCATTTTGCACGCCAGCCAGTTCCAATACAGAGCGAACACTGCCACCAGAAATAATACCAGTACCTTCTGGGGCTGGCTTGAGAATAACGATAGCTGCACCATCTTTGATTCGTACTTCATGAGGCAAAGTGCCATTAATCAAATTAATTCTAATCATATTCTTTTCAGCTTTTTTGACAGCTTTTTCAACAGCCATAGAAACATCCTTGCCTTTGGCTAAACCAAAACCAATACGGCCCTTCTTGTCACCAAGAAGAACACCTGCGCGAAAACGCATTCTCTTACCACCAGCCATGACACGAGTGACACGGGCAATATCAACAATCTGCTGCTCAAATTCGGGCGCTTCTCTTTGTGGTTTAAAATTTCTTTTGGATTTAGCTTCCATAAATATTTTTCAATTAAATTTTTAATCCGCCTTCACGAGCGCCTTCAGCGATCGCTTTGACTCGGCCATGATATCTATTAGCTCCTCTGTCAAAAACAGCAGTTGTAATCTTTTTTTCAATGGCTTTTTGCGCCAACATTTTTCCAAGCTCATAGGCTTTTTCTGTTTTATTGCCTTTAGCTGTGACATTCTTATCGTGCAAACCAAAAATACTCTTGCCGGTTTTATCATCAATAAATTGAGCAGAAATATGTTTTAAACTGCGACAAACCGAAAGACGCGGGCAATCAGAAGTGCCAGAAATTTTAACTCTAGCGCGAATTGCTCTTCTTTCTTTGATTTTATTTTTCAATTGGAATTTTTTCATATCGTCTAGAATTATTTGCCTTTACCGGCGGCCTTGCCCGCTTTACGGCGAACTTGTTCGTCTGCATATTTAATACCTTTACCTTTATAAGGTTCAGGTTTTTTAATACGTCTAATCTTAGCTGCTGTTTCACCAACGACTTGCTTATCATTGCCACTTACGATAATAGCATTGCCTTCAACTCTAATATCAGTGCCATCTGGAAAAGGAAATTCAACTGGATGAGAAAAGCCAACATTAAGCGTCAATACTTTACCATTAACTGCAGCTTTAAAACCAATACCATTAATTTCTAATTTCTTTTCAAAACCAACAGTCACACCTGTCACCATATTTTTTATCAATCTGGCAAACAAACCCCAAAGTGCTCCTTGTGAACGATCAGATTCATCCTTGATATTAACTATAACCTGATTATCAACAATTTTCAATAAAACATGATCATGAATAACCTGAGTCAATTGGCCTTTTGGTCCTTTGACTGTAATAACCTTGCCGTCAATATTAACATCAACGCCGGCTGGAATAATAACTGGTTGTTTGCCTATTCTGCTCATAAAAATTAATTCAATTACTTTATAACTTTATAAACTTTTTACTTTTAACTTAGTTAGTATATTTCACAAACGACTTCGCCACCTAACCCTGCTTTTCTAGCTTCACGATTGGTCATAAGACCAGCAGAGGTAGAAATAATAGCGATACCGTAATTATTTAAAACTTTTGGCAATTCATCTTTAGCCGCATAAACTCTGCGTCCCGGTTTGGACACACGCTTGATGCTAGCAATAGCGCTTTGACCTTCATTATATTTTAATTTAACAATCAAACCGCCGAATTTATTGCCATCCTCACCAACTTTCAATTCTTCATAACCAGAGACAAAACCTTCCTGCTTTAAAATCTTAAGCAAGCCCAATTTTAATTTGGAAAAAGGGATAGCCACTTCAGTCTTTCTGACTCTTATGGCATTTCTGATTCTAGTTAACATGTCTGCGATTGGATCGGTCATATTTTAATTTATAATTTTATTTTTACCAGGATGATTTGGTGACACCCGGGATCTGGCCATTATTAGATAATTCCCTAAAACAGATACGGCACAAATTAAAATCCCGCATATAGCCATGGCGACGTCCGCAACGCCAACAACGATTTACATGTCTGTTTGCAAATTTTGGTTTTTTATTTGATTTTGCTATCTGAGCTTGTGTTGCCATATTTTATATATAATCGGAATTATGATTTTTTTTGAAAAGGGAAACCCAACAATCTAAAAAGTTCCAGACCTTGTTCATGATTTTTAGCCGAAGTGGCCACTGAAACTTCCAGTCCTAATATTTTTTCAACTTCATCTGATTTAATTTCTGGAAAAACAATATGTTCTTTAAATCCCAAAGTCAAATTGCCTTGTTTATCAACATTTTTTTCAAGCAAACCGCGAAAATCCCTAATTCTAGGAATAGCCACATTAACTAATTTATCAATAAAGTCATACATTCTTTCTCCACGCAAAGTCACTTTGACACCAACCACTTGGCCTTGTCTAACTTTAAAAGCGGAAATAGCTTGCTTGGCTTTGGTGCGAATCGGTTTTTGACCGGTAATTCTTCTAAGAGTCGCTTCGGCATTGTCAGCCACACTGCTATCTGAATTTCTGGCATTGATACCAATATTAACAGAAATTGATTTGATTTTTGGCACGGCCAAATAATTTTTCAATTCAAACTTTTCCTGCAAAGCCGGAATGATTTCTTTTTGATATTTTTGGTGTAATCTGGATTTCATAAAATTAAATATTCTCTTGGCATTTTTTACAAATGCGATTCTTGATAAATTTCTTAGCTTTGGTATTCAAGTCACCGCCTTTAACAGCTGGCTCAACCTTATAACCGACTCTAACATCACGACCGCACTTGGGGCAAATCAATAAAATATTAGAAACATCAACTGGCGCTGGAAATTGAATGCGTTGGCCTTTTTCGCCTTGTTTTTTGCCACGTTGATTTTTGATCATCAAATTCAAACCTTCAACTACTAGCTTTTTTTCCTTAGCTAAAATCTGCAAGACTTTACCGGATTTACCGTTGTCCTTGCCAGAAATTAATTTTACTTTGTCGCCAACTTTTATTTTCATAATATTTTTATTTATAGCACTTCAGGAGCGAGTGAAATTATTTTTTGATAACCAAGATTTCTCAGCTCTCTAGCCACTGGACCAAAAACGCGAGTGCCTTTCATTTCTTTGTTTTTTTTGTCAATAATCACACCAGCATTATCATCAAAACGGATATAACTGCCATCAGCGCGACGAACTTCTTTTTTGGTGCGCACAATAACCACTTGCACTACATCGCCTTTTTTAACCATACTGTGAGGAGTGGCTTCTTTAATGGTGACTGTCACCACATCGCCCAACATAGCGAAACGTTTGCGATAACCGCCGAAGACACTAATCACCCGGAAGCGTTTGGCGCCGGTATTGTCTGCTGATCTTAAATTTGAACCTTGCTGCAACATATTATTATTTTACTAATTTCCATTTTTTATCTTTTGAAATTGGACGACATTCAACAAATTCCACAATTTCACCGATTTTAACTTTGTTGTCCGGGCTGTGAACTTTGTATTTCTTGCTCACCCGATAACGTTTGTGATATCTGGGATGCATGACAAAATTCTCAACCTTAACCACAATAGTGTCTTTCATTTTATCTGAAACCACTTGGCCTTTAAACTTTTTCTTGATGACTTTTTTTATTTCTTCTGCCATATGTTTATTTGGATTTTTCTTTGATAACTGTTAATAATTTGGCAATATCTTTTTTGGCAATCCGTATTTCTCTAAGATTCTTCAATTGCTTTTGAGCCAATTTAAAAGTCAAATCATCAAGCTTCTTTCGGGCTTCCATGAGCAGATGTTGCAATTCAGCAAGAGCTTTTTGTTTTAATTCTTTAGTATTCATAAAATTACTTCTTAACAATAAAATTAGCTTTGATTGGCAATTTATAAGCCGCCTTATTCATAGCTTCTCTGGCTTGAACTTCGGTGACACCAGCCATTTCAAAAAGAATCGTACCGGGTTTGACCACAGCTACATAATAATCAGGTACGCCCTTGCCACCACCCATGGTAGCTTGAGTGCCTTTGACAGTAATGGCTCTATGAGGAAAAATACGAATCCAAATCTTGCCACCGCGTTTTACAAATCTGGTCATAACACGTCTGGCCGCTTCAATTTGACGAGCAGTCACCCAGTCGCCAGTTGTGGCTTTCAAACCAAACTCTCCGAAAGCGATTTCGGTACTGCCACTGGCCGATCCCCTGACATCAGGACGATGCGGTTTTCTCATTTTCATTTTCTTCGGTGCCAACATATATGTTATTTCTGATTATTTTCTATTTTATTCTTCTCTTCAAAAACATCACCGCGATAAAGCCAAACTTTGACGCCAATTAGTCCATAAATAGTGGTAGCGGCGGCACGGCTATAATCAATATCAGCGCGAAGTGTATGTAAAGGAATTTTTCCGGTGACTAGCATTTCGCGTCTGGCAATTTCAGCGCCATTTAATCTGCCTGAAACAATAATTTTAATGCCTTTGGCTCCGGCTTTTTCAGCTTTGCCTAGTGCTTGCTTGATAGCTCGGCGAAAAGGAATTCTTTTTTCCAAATCAACGACTATTTGTTGCACATACAAAGCGGCTTCAAGTCCTGGCTTGCTAATTTCTAAAATATTAACATTAATATTTTTCATTTTCTTATCACGGCTGAATTTGTCCTTAAAAATCTTGTTATGAATTTCTTTTTTCAAATCCTCAGCTCCGGCACCGCCACGACCGATAATAAATCCAGGCTTGGCGCTATAAATATTAATAGTGACAGCATTGGCCGCGCGTTCAATATCAACCTTGGCAACTCCTTGGTTGCGAAATTTTGTCATGACAAACTTGCGGATTAAAATATCCTGTTTTAATAACTCTGGAAAATCGTGATCAGAAAACCACTTTGAATCCCAAGTTTTGTTGATTTTCAGCCGGAAGGCTTTTGGATGAACTTTTTGACCCATATGTATTTATTATCTTTCTCCTGATTTACGATTAAATAATTTATTAGCGAAGCCTTTCTGTTGTGGCTTACCTTTACCAGCTTTATCTTGCTTGCCATCTTTGTCTTTGGTAGGTTCTTTTTCCATGGCTTTGAATTCATCAAAATCCGCTACTTTGATTATATCATCTTTGGCTGGTTTATCATCATTCTTTTTTCCTTTGGCAACTGTCGCCACTCTTTCACCAAGAATCAAACTGATATGTGAAGATCTTTTTCTAATCGGAGCGGCACGGCCGAAAGCGCGCGGTGTAAATCTATGCAAAGTCGGACCGCCGTCTACTCTTATTTCTTCAACAAACAAATTATTCTTTTTTAATTGATGATTCTCTTCGGCATTACTAATAGCAGACTTAAGAAGTTTCTTTACAACCAAAGCCGCATCCTTGTTGCTGAATTCCAATTGAGTCAAAGCTTTTTCCACGTCCAAACCACGAATAAGATCGGCTAGCAATCTAACTTTTTTTGGAGACATGCGAATAAATTTTGCTTTTGCTGTTACTTGCATAATATTTTAAATTTTAGGCCTTTTTGCCTTGTTCAATTGCTTTTTGAATCTTACCGCCGTGTTTAACAAATTTTCTAGTTGGAGAAAACTCACCCAAACGATGGCCGACCATATTTTCAACTACGAATACTGGCAGATGGTCTTTACCATTGTGCACGCCAAAAGTAATACCAACCATTTCAGGAGTAATTTGACTAGCACGAGACCAAGTCTTGATAATAGTCTTATCACCCTTTTTTAGATTGCCGACTTTCTTCAATAATTTGGCATCAATGAATGGGCCTTTTTTTAAACTTCTAGACATATATTATTTATCTTTATTCTTATTTTTTCTTCTGGCCACAATAAAGCGATTAGACTTGTTGGTGCCACGTCTAGTTTTGACACCGAGAGCTGGTTTGCCCCATGGAGTCTTCGGATGCTTCATACCAATAGGATTGACACCTTCACCACCACCGTGTGGATGATCAACTGGATTCATGGCCTTACCTCTGACGGTCGGTCTAATACCACGATGTCTCATACGTCCAGCTTTGCCCCAACGAATATTCTTAAAATCAGGGTTACTAACAACACCGATAGTAGCTAAACATTTGGTAGGCACTTGGCGAATTTCACCAGATGGCAATTTAAGTTGAGCTAGTCCTGAATCAACACCCATCAAATAGGCGCTATTACCAGCACTTCTAGCCAAAATTCCACCTTGTCCAGGAATAAGTTCAATATTATAAACAAACATGCCTGGCGGAATAAGCTCTAATGGCAACGCATTACCGACTTTGAGTTCAATTAATTTTTTTGAACTCAAAATAATCTCGCCAACTTTCATATCAACTGGAGCAATTATATAACGTTTTTCGCCATCTGCATAATTAACTAGAGCAATGCGAGCATTTCTGTTGGGATCATATTCAATAGAAGCAATACGACCAGGAATATCAAACTTGTTTCTAAGATAATCAATAAGACGCACTTTTTTTCTGGAACCGCCACCTTGATGACGAACAGTAATACGGCCAGTGCTATTACGACCGGACATATTCTTGCCAGAAACAATCAAAGCCTTGTGTGGGCGCTGTTTTTTGGTCAAGTCTAAACTGCCCAGCACCGAAGTGTGGCGTCTTGAAGGAGTGGTTGGTTTGTATTGCTTAACGGCCATACGAATTATAGATCTTCATTAATTTTAATGGTTTTGCCTTTTGGCAAACTGATAATCGCTTTTTTGGTATCTTTGGTTTTGCCCATGGTCTTGCCATATCTGGTGGCCTTGCCTTCATTTCTGATAATATTTACACTCTCTGGCTTGACTCCATAACGGCTTTCAATAGCTTTGGCAATGGTAATTTTATTAGCGCTACTGGCAACCAAAAAAACATACTTATTGAACTGGGACAAATCTGTTGACTTTTCAGTAATAAGCGCGCGAACCAAAATTCCATAAACAGGTTTGATTTGCTTGCCATCAACTGACTTTTTGACCGCTACTGCTTTTGTTGTTTCTTCTTTGACAACTTTTTTTTCAACATTAATCTCGCTAACAGCTGGCTGTTTTTGATCATCGTCTGATGCAGTTTTTTTCAATTTATCAAAAATTCCCATATCAATTATTTAACTTTTTCTTTTTTCTCTTTAAGTTGCTTATAATGCTTTTCAATTTTTTCAATCGCTTTCATACTGACCAATACTTTGTCAGCTTTTAAGATTTCCACACAATTTAAGCTGTCAGCCAAAATGGTATTAACCTTTTCCAAATTATTGATTGATCTGATTGTCTTTTGATCATTTTCATCAAGAACCAACAAAAATCTTTTTCCATCTTTTAATGCTTCAATTTTTTTCTTAATATCTTTAATCCACAAAATAGCTTCTTTGGTTTTTTGCGCTTCTAATTTTTCAAAAACAACCAACGAATTGTCGCTCACGCGATCTGACAAACACATGGCCATGGCCAATTGCTTTTGTTTTTTGTTGACTGCTTTAGAAAAATTCCTGTCAGTGGTCGGACCAAAAGTGACACCACCGCCACGCCATAATGGTGAACGGATAGAACCGTGTCTGGCTCGGCCAGTGCCTTTTTGTTTCCATGGTTTTTTACCACCACCACGAACTTCACCTTTGTCTTTGGTGTCAGCTATAACTTCACGCTTATTGGCGAGTTGAGCCACCACAACCTGGTGAATAACTTCGGTCTTTGGAGTCACGCCGAACAAACGAGCGCTCAGCTCTATTTCTTTGGTCTGTTCTCCGTTTGAATTGTAGACAGGTATCTTCATATTAGATTATTCAGTTTTTGTTTCTGCTGATTCTACTTCAACGATAGGTTGAGCTGTTTCTTCAGCTACAATTTTTTCTTCGGCCACAACCGGTTCGGCAATTTCTTCTTTTGAATCTTCTGCTTCTATTTTAATTTCTTCAGGCTTAATTGTTTCTTTGACTTTGATTTCACCAGGACCAACAATCATTAACATGCCATTTCTGGCTCCGGGTACAGCGCCCTTAACATATAAAATATTTTTTTCAATATCAACCTCAACAATTTCAAGTCCAGTGACAGTGATTTGTTCATCACCCATATGTCCGGCCATTCTAGTGCCTTTCAAAACTCTTTGTCCGGCTGTAGCGCCAATAGAACCAGGCATACGCAATTGGTCTTTGTGGCCATGAGTGGCAGGACTGCCATGAAAACCATGACGTTTAACAACACCTTGAAAACCTTTGCCTTTGCTCTTGCCAGTCACTCTGACTTCATTGCCTTTTTCAAAAGTCTCAACAGTAATCACATCACCGCGTTTTAAATTGCCAATTTCTTTGACATCAACTCTCACTTCTCTTAATACTTTAACAGGATTAATACCTGACAAATGTCCGGCTTGAGCTTTTTTTAATTTTTTAGCAACACCAAAACCCAATTGGACAGCACTATATTTATCAGTGTCCATGGTACGCACTTGAGTGATGACATTTGGCTCAGCCAAAACAGCGGTGACAGGAATAACACGTCCATCAGCCTCAAATACTTGAGTCATATTTAATTTTCTACCTAATATAAATTTCATAATTTTTTTAAACAAAAAATCCGGCACCTATCAATTAAAGTTGAGCCAGATTTAGAATTCCGAACACAAAAAATGCGTCGTCTAAACTAAATTGTCTAATTTTAAGATAAAGTGTTGTTCCTTTTTGAGATTAATATTGATTAGTGGAGGTTTTCCCCAAAGTTTTGCTAGCTTCTTGGGATCTTTCTCCATGCTCTTTATAATCTCTTGGATTTTAAAATTCTTACATTTTTATTTCCACGTTCACGCCGGCCGGCAAATTCAAATTCATCAGAGCGTCTACTGTCTTGCTATCCGGGTCAATAATATCTAATAACCTTTTATGGATACGCATTTCAAACTGATCCCTTGCATCCTTGTGGACAAAAGTGGAACGGTTGACAGTGTACTTCTTCTTTTCTGTCGGTAAGGGTATTGGTCCAGCTACCTTGGCGCCATTGCGCTCGCAGGTTTCAATGATTTTTTTAGCTGAACTGTCTACAATCTTATGATCATAGGCCTTGATTTTCACCCTTATTCTCTGATGGGCTTTTTCTTCAGTGGCTACTGTTTTTGTAGGCATAGGTTGAGTTATTAAAAGCGTGCCTTTTAGTGAATATTGATTTCACTAGCAAGGAGACAAATCAGACTCTGACTCGTCTCCTTAAAGTATAATCAATTATTTGATAATTTTGGTCACCACACCAGCGCCGACAGTATGACCGCCTTCGCGAATGGAGAATTTCATTTTTTCTTCCATGGCAACTTGTTTGCCAAGTTTAATTTTTAGATTATTAATGGTATCGCCAGGCATAACCATTTCCACACCTTCTGGTAATTCAATTTCTCCGGTGACATCAGTAGTACGCACATAAAATTGTGGTTTGTAACCTTTGAAAAATGGTTTGTGTCTGCCACCTTCGTCTTTGCTAAGAATATAAACTTCAGCTTCAAATTCGCTATGAGGAGTGATTGAACCTGGTTTGGCCAAAACCTGACCACGCTCAACTTCTTCTTTCTTGATACCGCGAAGCAACAAACCGGCATTATCACCAGCTCTGCCTTCGTCCAAGCTCTTGTTAAACATTTCAATACCGGTGACCACGGTTTTTTTGCTGTCTCTTAAACCGACCAATTCAACTTCGTCGTTTATTTTGACAATACCGCGTTCAATACGACCAGTGATAACAGTACCACGACCTTCAATTGAGAAAACATCTTCAATAGGCATAAGTAAATCCTTGTCAGTGGCGCGTTGTGGCTCTGGAATATAAGAATCCAAAGCTTCAACCAATTTCATAACCTGATCACCATCTGGACCGCTTGGATCTTGCAAAGCCTTTAAAGCACTGCCACGGATAATTGGAGTGGCATCACCAGGGAATTCATATTTGTTCAACAAATCCTTGATTTCTTCTTCTACCAAATCAATGAGTGAAAGATCGTCAACTTGATCAACTTTGTTGATGAAAACAATAATGTAAGGAACGCCAACTTGTCTGGCGAGCAAAATGTGTTCTCTGGTCTGAGGCATAGGACCATCAGTAGCGGCAACAACGAGAATAGCGCCATCCATTTGAGCGGCACCGGTAATCATGTTTTTGATATAATCGGCGTGACCAGGACAGTCAACGTGAGCATAATGTCTCTTGTCGCTCTCATATTCAACGTGAGCAGTAGCAATAGTAATACCGCGCTCTTTTTCTTCAGGAGCGGCGTCAATTTGATTGACATCTTTGTCTTGAGCTTTAAAACCTCTAGTGGCCAAAACTTTTAAAATGGCCGCGGTCAAAGTGGTCTTGCCGTGGTCAACGTGACCGATGGTGCCTACATTTAAATGTGGCTTGCTTCTGTCAAATTTTTCTGCCATTGTTTTTATTCCTTGTTTCAGAGGCCCCACTCCTATGGAGCAGTTTTAGCCAAGCCTCAGAGAATTATTTATTATTTTTAAATCTTAATTATTATAACTGCATTTTAAAATTTTTGCAAGGGTTTTAGCCTTATTTTATTCATTTTATTAAATTTTAATAAAAAAATGGCCTATTTTAGACAAATATTGATTAATAAATTATTAATTTTTAACCAATATTAGGACACTTATCTACACCTGATCCACTGGCTCAAAATAATATCTATCCTCTTCTTGGCCTTCCTCTTCTTTTTTTAAACTTATTTTAGCATAAGTATCGGACAAAGACAGGCTAGAAGCTGAATTTTGATCCTGCCCTGAATACTCTGGCAAATAATCGTCTTCAATATCATTAAATTCGCTAAATTCAGACAAATTTTTGGCAAAATCATATTCATCAAGTCCTAATCCATCGCTATTTTGAGCATCTTTCCAGACTTCTATATCACGATTGATTTTTTCCAGCATTTCTTCTTCTGAGAGGCCAATCACTTCGGTTTTGCCGATTACCAAACGTTCATAGTCTGATAGGGTCATAATCACATAAGACGGTTCACCGGAACTGTCCAAAACAATAGCTTTATCGCCAGTTTTTTTGATTAAGTTTACTATTTTTTGCAAATTGGCCATAAAATCAAATTAATGCTTGAAATTTATTTCTTATCTCCTTTTCGGCCTTCAACAATTTTCAATTCCACATTTTTTGGCACTTCATTATATTTCAAAAATTCCATAGCCGAGGAAGCGCGTCCCTGAGTGAGAGAGCGAAGCGTGGTAGTATAACCAAACATTTCAGAGAGTGGCACTTCAGCACTAATCACTTTCATGATAGCCATGCCTTGTCCTCTGTCTTCCATTTTGGCAATAATAGCGCGACGAGAATTGAGGTCGCCAATAACATCACCCATGAATTGCTCAGGTGTCACCACTTCAACTTTCATGACTGGTTCAAGAATCACAGGACTGGCGCGTTTGACACCATCTTGCAAAGCCAGAGATCCAGCAATTTTGAAAGCCGCCTCAGAAGAGTCAACTTCATGAAATGAACCATCAAACACAGTCACCTTAATATCAATCAAACGATAACCAGCGACCACGCCTCTTTGCATGGCTTCAAAAGCGCCTTTTTCAATTGGCTTGATATATTCTTTAGGAATAGAACCACCCTTGGTCTCGTCAGAAAATTCAAAATTTTTGCCCGGTTCTGATGGTTCAATGCGCAACCAGCAATGGCCATATTGACCACGACCGCCTGATTGACGGACATATTTGCCTTCAGCTTCAGCTTTGCCTTTGATGGTTTCTTTGTAAGCAACTTGAGGAGCACCAACATTGGCTTCAACTTTAAATTCACGCTTCATGCGATCAACAATAATTTCCAAGTGCAACTCGCCCATACCAGAAATGATAGTTTGCATAGTTTCTTCATCGGTGTGCACACGGAAAGTCGGATCTTCTTCAGACAGTTTGGAAAGTGCCATACCCATTCTTTCTTGATCGGCTTTGGTTTTTGGTTCAATGGCAATATCAATAACCGGATCAGGAAAAACAATTCTTTCCAAAATAACTTCTTGACCCAAGTCTGACAAGGTATCACCGGTCGTGACATTTTTCAATCCCACAATAGCGGCAATTTCACCGGCATATATTTCATCAATGTCTTCACGAGAATTGGCATGCATACGGAGCAAACGGCCCACGCGTTCTTTGTTGCCATTGGAATTATTATAAAGATAAGAACCGGATTTGAGCACACCACTATAAACGCGGAAAAAAATTAATTTACCAACATATGGATCGGTGGCAATTTTGAAAGCCAAACCAACCATGGGTGCGTCTTCTCTGGTTTCTACTTTTATTTTTTTATTTTCATCATTTGGATCTTGGCCAACCAAAGGCTCAACATCCATTGGTGACGGCAAAAATTCGGCAATAGCATTGAGCAAAAATTGCACGCCTTTATTTTTTAGGGCACTGCCACAAAGCACTGGGATCAACTTATTAGAAACAGTTGATTTACGAAGTGATTGTTTAAGTTCTAAAATAGAAATTTCTTCACCATTCAAATATCTTTCCATTAAATCTTCATCATTTTCAGCAATTTTTTCTACCATTTGCGCGCGATATTCTTTGGCACGTTCCAGCTCATCAGCCGGCACATCAACAATATCCCATTTAGTGCCCAAATCATCGGAATAAATTTCCGCTTTCATTTCTAATAAATCAATAATACCTTTGAAAGTCTCAGCAGCTCCGACCGGCAATTGTACAGGCACAGCGTTTGGGGTCAAGCGCTCATAAATAGTTTTCATGTCATAATAAAAATCAGCACCCATTCTATCCATCTTGTTAATGAAAGCAATTTTTGGCACATGATATTTTTCTGATTGTCTCCAGACGGTTTCTGATTGAGGTTCCACGCCAGCCACACCGTCAAAAACAATGACACCGCCATCAAGCACACGCAAACTGCGTTCTACTTCGGCTGTAAAGTCAACGTGACCAGGAGTATCAATAATATTAATCTGAATTTCTTCACCGCCCAACCAATCAGGGTTTGGCCAAAAGCAAGTGGTGGCCGCCGAAGTGATAGTAATGCCACGTTCGCGTTCTTGTTCCATCCAATCCATGGTGGCTTCACCTTCGTGCACTTCGCCGATTTTGTGCTTTTTTCCGGTATAAAACAAAATACGTTCGGAAACGGTGGTTTTTCCGGCGTCAATATGGGCGATAATACCTATATTTCTGACTCTGTCTAAAGGTTGTTTACGGGGCATAAAAAATTAGTTTATAAAGTTAAAAGTTGAAAGTTTATAAAGTTAAAACGAGTCAAAAGTAAAAAGTTTATAGAGTTTATAAAGCTTCTGTAAAAATACTTTATGAACTTTTTACTTTACAAACTTTTGACTCGCTTGCCTAGTTCGCGAAATGAGCGAAAGCGCGATTGGCTTCGGCCATGCGATAAGTATCTTGTTTTTTCTTGAAAGCAGTGCCTTCACTATTATAAGCGGCAATCATTTCATCGGCCAATCTGTCAGCCATCTTTCTGCCTTTTTTGGCACTAGCTGCATCCATGAGCCAACGGCAACCAATAGTGAAACTACGACTGCTTCTCACAGCAATAGGCACTTGATAGTTGGCACCGCCAACACGTTTGCTACGGATTTCTACAGTCGGAGAAACATTTCTCATGGCCTGAGAAAAAACATCCAAGGGATCAAGGGTAGTTTTTTTGGCAACTATTTCCAAACAGTCATAAACAATTCTCTCGGCAATAGATTTTTTGCCACATTCCATTATATAATTGATGAACTTGGCCAAATCTTCACGATTAAATTTGCGATCTGGTTTGATGATTCTTTTTTTAGCTGGTTTACCACGCATAATATTCTAGTTAAAAGTTATAAAGTTTTTAAAGTTTTTAAAGTATTATTCTAGTTAAAAGTTTTTGCAAAATGCTTTATAAACTTTCAACTTTTTACTTTATAAACTATTTTCTATTTAGTCGCGCCTTTCTTGTCTTTTTTCATACCATAAAGACTGCGACCCTTTTTACGATTAGCCACGCCGGCAGCATCATAAACACCACGAACAATATGATATCTAACACCAGGAAGATCCTTAACTCTGCCACCACGTACCAAAACAATAGAGTGTTCTTGCAAATTGTGACCAATACCTGGAATATATGAAGTGACTTCTTGACCATTACTTAATCTGACACGAGCAATTTTACGAAGAGCTGAGTTTGGTTTTTTTGGAGTGGTAGTTCTCACCTGAGTGCACACACCGCGCTTGAAAGGATTGCCTTTTGGCATGGTGTGGCGACGGCGATGAAGACTATCCAAAGTCACCTGCATATCAGGCGTCTTGGACTTGGCTCGCTTTGATTTTCTGGATTTTTTTAATAATTGATTGATTGTTGGCATATCCCGTTAGAAATTATAAATTTATTGATACAAAAAATTCCCTTGCTGGGAACCCTGATTAAAGAATTATAAGTTTTGCATGCGCTTATAATGTTTTAGGCCTCAACTCCGGCCCTTAACCTACGGGTTTTCAAATTAATATTAACAATTGATATTTTAAACAATTATAAGAAATAAGTCAAGGGCAGATAGACTGACGACTAAATTCCCAAATTTGGCTAAAAATTTATGTTCAAAATCAAGCCAATAGACCTGAGAACAAATTGGAACAAAAAATTAAAAATACCCAAATTCAATAGATCATCAGCTAAAATAAGGCCCAAAAGCACCCAGGGACCGTTTTGAGACAGCCACATTTTGAATTGATTATATTTGTCCGGTAAAATCGCAAACAGCACATTAGAACCATCAAGTGGCGGAATTGGCAATAAATTAAAGGTCATTAAAATAGTATTGACCGTCACCAACAAATACAAAAGAATTATCAATAAATTGACTGGCCCTAGGATTGGGTCAAAAAACTTTAATAGCAAACCAAAAATAATCACGCCCAAAAGGTTGGAAAAAGGCCCGGCCGCAGCTATTAGGCCCATTGACCAGCGACGATTACGAAGGTTGTATGGATTGACCGGCACTGGTTTGGCCCAGCCAAAACCAATAAAAACCAACATTAAAAAGCCAACCGGGTCAAGATGTTTCAAAGGATTAAGTGTCAAACGACCTTGCATTTTGGCTGTGTCATCGCCAAAATAAGTGGCTGTGGCCGCATGAAAAAATTCATGCATAGCCAAAGTAATAACAATCGCAAAAATCCACAATAAAAAAAAGATTGGTTGAGAAAATAGCCATTGAATGGGCATAAAATTTAAATTTAATTTAAAATCACTAAATTTAATATAACATAAAAATAGCAGTAATGCACGCTTGACTTGTTTTTAATATCATGATAATATATTTTTATTGAATAAATATAAATCTTCCAAAGATATGCCGAAAATTTGCCAAATCTGTGGCCGAGGCACAGCCGTCGCCAATAATGTCAGCCATTCCAACCGCAAAACCAGACGGACTCAAGAAGTCAATTTGCAACACAAAAAAATAGACGGCACCAAAATGCGCGTCTGCACCAGTTGTATTAAGACCAACAACAAAAACAAAGTTAAATAAAAAACTTCAAAAAAATCCTCCCAATTTATTTGAGAGGATTTTTTTTATTTTTATATTTTTTTTCAAATTTTAAAATGTATGTTCTTCGTAAACCGTCTTATAATCAAAAATTTCGTCATCATTAAACCAAACATAAATTTCCCTGTCCGCATCAGCTTTATCAGATGAAGCATGAATCAAATTTTTGACAACTTTTTTTTGTTCATCAGCGTGGCGATAACTCACATGCGAATAATCACCTCTTATGGTTCCAGGCAAGGCTGACTTTGGTTCGGTGGAGCCGACCATCAAGCGCACATTTTCAATGGCGTCTATGCCTTCAATTACCATAGCGAGCACTGGACCGGAAGTGATAAATTCGGTTAAATAATCTCTGACATGCTGGCCACGACGGATGGCAATGTCTTCGGTATAATGAGCCAAGGCTTTTTTTTCATCAGCCCACGCTAGGCGCATGGCCACGACTTTTAAACCTGCTTTTTCAAAGCGAGTAATAATTTCTCCCATAAGTCCGCGTTTGACCGCGTCTGGCTTTAAGAGCACCAATGTCTTTTCGGTGTGTTGCGACATATTTTTTTATTCTTTATTAATTAATTCTTTTATTTTGGCCAGCACCTCGGCTGGCGTGTGTTGTGATTTTACAAAATAATCATCAGCTCCCATTTCTCTACCTTTATCTTTGTCAGCTTCTTGTCCCAAATTGGTAAGCATTAAAACTGGAATATCCTTGGTGACATGCTGTGATTTTAATTTGTCTAAAATCGTGAAGCCATCCACCTCTGGCAAAATAACATCCAATAAAATAACATCTGGTTTTTCTTCTTTGGCAATTTCTAAAGCCTCACTACCCTTGTCCGTGATAATTATTTCATAGCCTTCTTCCTCCAATCGCATTTTATACATATCCACAATCATCTTGTCATCTTCTACTAAAAGAACCTTGATTTGCTTTTTTTTCATAAAAATTTAATCACTTAATAATGAAATTATTTTAGCAAAATAACCACTAATTAGCAACCTGACCGTCATCCTGGGCTTGACCCGGGATCTAATGTTTTTAAGCTGAGATCCCCGCATACGCAGGAATGACAATAAAAAAACCGGAGACAATCAAACTTGATTGTTCCGGCAAATCGTTGAATTAGGCGGCTTGGCTGTCAGCCTTACTATTAATCATTGAATAGCAATATTCACCATAACGATGAAAAACAGCTTCATACAGACTATCGCTGGGCAAACCTGCTTCACACCTTTCATAAACAGCTATTTCAATAGCTTCACTGATTTTACCTCCCCAAGGAGAAAAATCAATAACCACCCTCATCTGCTCTTGCGATAATGACGCCCAAAATTCCGGAGTCAACTCTTCTAGTTTGGTCCAAACGTTTATCAGTAGAGCATGAAATTTTTCTTCTGCTGTTTTCATTATATTCTCCTTTCAGTTGTCAACCAAAAAATCACTTATCCCAAAAAAATTAAAGAACCAATATGCAACTATGAATGATATAGAAAAAAATAAAAATTGTCAAGCGACAACTATAAAAAAACTGCCAGAATTTTTGATTATAAATTTAACCGTACAATTGGCTATGAGTCCCCATGGCAATAAAAATCACCACGCTATCTTCAATACAATAGATGGCACGCCAATCACCAGTAATATTAATAGTGAAATTGCCGGCCATTGGGCCACGAAGAGGATGATTTTTTAACAACGGATTATTAGGATTTGCATAAAATTATGATTTCAGCCATTTGCTTGCGGACTTGGCATCATTAAAAACAGGTGATAACTTTTTTTTCTTAACTTCCTGTTGGCCATTTTTGACAGTCTTGACCAGCCAATCACTCGGCTTGGCATCTTGACCAAAATTAATATAGACAATTTTATTTTGAACGAAATTACGCAAAGCCACATTAAGCACATCACTCAAATCCAGCCCCATCTGGGCGGCCAGTTTTTGGGCCTCAGCCTTGACCTTTGGTTCGGTTTTAAAATTTATCACAGTGCTCATAATTTTTGATATATTATACTTTATATATACATTGTATATACTACAATAAAAGTTGTCAAGCTTAAATAATACTTTGCTACAAATTTTTAAAACCCCCTCTCTGCTAGTAGAGAGGGGGTTTTAATTTTATAAATTTTCTAAAAAATTATTTGCGATAATATATTTTACCATCTGTCCCTGCCATTAATCTAGTGCCATCCCTTGAAATTCCGAGTCCATCATTATCCGAACCTATGTAAACTAGATCTCTAACCCAATCACCCCCACGATTATTGGAATAATATACACCACCATTATGATTAACATATAATAACACTTTACCATCCTTGGACATGGCCAGTTTTCCAAATGTATCAGTAAAATAGTCATTCTTTTGCCAAGTCAAACCAAAATCGTTTGATAAATATAAAAACTGACCTTCTGATCCTCCTATAACCGACTGATACTTGCCATCACTTGATATAGAATAATAATGAGGAAAACCAGAAAGATCACTTGAACTTGAATAAGACCATGTTTGTCCATAATCAGTTGATTTGAAGAACTTGCCCTGACCTGTAGAATTAATAAAACTAATAGCATATTGATCTTTACCATTATCAGTCATATCTAAGCGTACTATACCCTCTGCTACACCATCACCAAATCTAAAAACAGACTGCTTCCATGTTATCCCATAATCTGAAGAATATTCCAACTCAAGTGAATTCCCAATCCTTGTTTGATATTGGCCGGTTGCTGATAAGCCAAATACTACTATACTGCCACTATCATTGCTTCTTACCCAATTTTTGCCAAAATCACTAGAAGTAAAAAGAAAATTCTTACTAGCATTGCGTCCACTGGCAACCATATACTTACCATCCGAAGATATTGCCACACTAAACCATGCGGCAGAAGCACTTGTTTGGACGTTGCTCCAATTCTGACCAAAATCAGAAGAAACACTTAATATTCCATCAGTATAAGTACCGTTAGCTGTACCGACAATTTGATATTTACCATTATTTGAAAGGCCAATATTAGTATTTATACTGTCTCTGCTGGAAAAATTAGTTGCAACCCATTCATGAGCCAAAGTAGTTGTCACTGTAGTCGTCACTACTTTAAAAAGACTGTTGCCACATAACAAATCATTGGCCATACCAGATGGACAAACAACCATCAAAGCCTCAGAATTAATAGAAAAAATACCTTTCAATACTGGATTAGTAAGTACATTGAGACCAAGTGGCACATCATAAAAACCAAACAATGGACTACTCGTCACATTAGACAAACTAGTGGCACCATTGGTAGCTGGGAGACAACCAGAAAGTTGTGTGGTAGTTGTTGCTTGTACTGGACAAACTTTAATATCAACACTAGATAGGCCAAAGCCAGTCCATGATACCAGTTGTGAAGTTCCAGCTTTCCAAGGACTATTCATAGCTATACCACTAACAATAACCCGATTACAAACGCCACTACTACAACCAGCCGGACATTTATAAGACCAATTAGACACCTGAGGATTAGAACTGGTCACCTTAGTTATAAATCCTTCCTGTAAACGACAAGTCAGATCAGACGGTAAACAATAATTAACTTGTGTGCTTTTACAATAAGTACCTGTGCAAACATCACTTAAACATTTATCTTGATAGTTGCTAGTTTGATTAATACTGCCAACCTTTTTACATAAGGCATTACTGCTATTATAAATATCAAAATATTTTATATTAGCTATATTGCCGTAAGTTGCAAGAAAAGTACTAGATCCAACAACACTGTTAATATTAAAATTACTTACTGATTCATTTGATTCAGAACAAATCCATGGCGCATTAATGGGAGTGACCACTGACATCATGTTGGTGACAAAAGAGGCTCCTACTAGTAGAGAGCAAGTGACTAAAATTCCAAGCACTACTTTGTTGGCAGTTGAAGTGGATGTGTCTTCAGCCACAGACACCTGAGTCTTCATGGAAGATTTGGGAGACATAAATTTTTATTTATGAGTTTTTAATAATTTATTGTTTTTATTATACCATATATATATTATTTATCCACAGAAAAAAATTAGGATTAATTATTCACATAAATTTTTTTGCCATCACTAAAGAGCTCCACATCACCATTTTCGTCAGTACGGAAAATTTTGGCATTCAATTGGCGCAAATTAAAAAGCGTGCGATAGCCAGGCAATTTATAAGTATTATTCTTGCCCACAGGAATAATGGCATAAGCCGGCGATACAGCGGAAAGAAAATTTTTATCATTGGCATTAACAGATCCATAATGCCCGACTTTTAAAATATCAGACTTCATGGTACTAGTGACGAATAACAATTTTTCTTCACTCTCATCATCACCCATAAACAAAGCCGTGGTACTGCCATAAATAATTTTAAAAACAATGGAGCTGTTATTGATATTTTCCATGGACTGGCCATCAAGGGATTTTTCCGGCCACAATATACTGAGCAAAACAGAATCGTCAATTTTTATTTCCTGCCAGTGGTCAATTATTTCCACTGGAATATTTTTGTTTTTTATCTCTTTTAAAAATTCGCTGTACACGGCCGAAGAATACAGCACGCCAGTCATCATTATTTTTTTCACTTCATATCTATTTAAGACTTCTACCAATCCTTTAAGATGATCGCTGTGCGGATGAGTGAGAATTAACAAATCAATATTTTTATTATAAAAAGGCAAATGCTCGCCCAGCTTTTCCAATACTTTATTATCCGGCCCACCATCAACCAAAATATTTTCTCCACCAGGCAAACGGATCAGTTCGCTATCACCTTGGCCCACATCAAAAAAATCAAAAATCAATTGCCGAGTTTCGGCTTTGGCCGTGGGCGTGATTGTGAGAATAGACAAATCACCTGTTCTATGAAAACTAGTCAAAAATAAAATTAAAATCAAAGTCAGTCCGCAAAAAAATATTTTTTGTTTTTGATTTTGATTCATATAAAATATTATACCACCATTTTTATTTTTCTATTTTCCCAAACCAGCCAGCAAATAATCAAAACATAAACGCCAACCAGCATCAGTGAATTAAAATTTTGAATTTCTAGGCATCCCCAAGGCCATTTGGACAAAGCGTGCACAGTCCACAAAAAATAACCACCGGCAAAATAACTCACATAACCGCAAAGAGTCCCGAGCGGAGCATAAACAAGACTAACCAAAGAATTTATAAAACCCCAGGCCATCAAAAACGGCACAATAGGCAAGACCAACAAATTCGCCAAAAAAGAAATCAGGGATAATTTATGAAAAGAAAAAATAATAAGTGGCAAAGTCATAATCTGCGCCGAGAGCGTCATTAAAAACATTTCTTTAAATTGCCAAAACTCCGGTAGACGAGCAAAATATTTTTTTAAGATTGGCAATAGATACGCCAAGCCAATCACCGCTAAAAACGAAAGTTGAAAACCAGCATCAAACATGAGCGAGGCTGGATTGAATAATAAAATCAAAACACAAGCTAGCAGAATCAAATTAAGAGAGCCAGATATTCGGCCGATTTTTTGCGTATACAAAACCATTAGTCCCATAATACCAGAACGCACGGCCGAGGCTGGCGCGCCTACCAGCATAATGTATAAAATTATAATAATCACAATCGGCCAAAAAGTTTGTTGGCGCCTGAGACCAAAACCGATAAGCAAAACTGAAAGCAAAGACATTATCAGCACCAGATGCGAACCGGAAATAGCAATGATATGCGTGACGCCGGTGAGAGAAAAAATCGTGTTCCAGTCTGGCGATAAATTACTCATATCATTAAAAAGCATGGCCTGAAACAATGAGGCTTGTGGTTCTACAATAGTACGGGCCAGACCAGCAGATAATTTATCGCGAAGAAAATATAAATAATAATAAATAGAAAAATAATTTTTTGACGGCGCGCTTTTAATTTCCGGAAAAGACATAAGAGCAAAAACATGCTTGGCCGACAAATACTGGCCATAATCAAAATCATTTATTTTTTGCGGTTGTTTGATTGTTCCTAGCATCTCCACGCTCTGACCGAAATCATAAGCCGGATACAAATCTGTGGTAGCCAAAATTTTTCCACTCGCAGAAATTGTATTGCCTGCCTGCCGGTAGGCAGGATTATCAACCCTGATAGTCAAAACATCAACTGTCAATTTTTGTCCTGATAAATTTTTTTTGACTTCAACAATTTTTCCAGTCGCTAAAACCTGTTGGTTATAATAATGATAAATTTTTTGCGGATCAGACAAATCAGGACTAGCAATCATTTGTCGCCACAGACCAAAACAAAAACAAATCAAAATCAAAAAAACAATCAATACCTTTTTATTTTTAAAATTAAAAATTAAAAACAAAATCAAAAATAATAAAACACAAAAAATATAAAAAGCATCAAGCACAAAAAAATTGCCAGCAAAGATGCCGACAATAAAAGCAAACAAACATATTAATAAAATTTTTGATGGCGATATTTTATTTCCCCACGCCATAGTCACAAAATAAATTAATTCACAACCTTGCTACGCAAATAACTTTCTACAAAATCATCAATCTCGCCATCCAGCACTCTGCTAATATCCGGCGTCTCATATTCGGTGCGATGATCTTTTACCAACTGATATGGTTGCATTACATAAGAGCGAGCTTGAGCGCCCCACTCGGCTTTTTGATAATCGCCTTTGATTTTTTTGAGCTTGTCATTTTCTTGCGCGTCAAAATATTTATGCAGTTTGCCACGCAAAATTTTCATGGCCGTATTTTTATTTTGCAACTGAGATCTTTCGTTTTGGCATTTTACGGAAAGGCCACTGGGCACATGCGTGATACGCACGGCCGAGTCCGTGGTATTGACAGATTGTCCGCCATGACCGCCGGCTCGCATCACTTCTATTTTTAGATCACTATCTTTGACTTCAAATTTGGCATCTTCTGTGATGTCCGGCAAAACTTCTACCAAAGCAAAAGAAGTGTGACGCATTTTCTCCGCATCAAACGGCGAGATACGCACCAGTCTATGCACGCCGTTTTCACTTTTTAGCCAGCCATAAGCGCCAACCCCCAACACTTCTAATACCACGCTTTTGAGGCCGGCTTCAGCACCGTCATTTTGATCCAAAATTTTGGTTTTGAATTTGTGACGCTCACAAAACCTGAGATACATCCGCATCAAAATTTGCGCCCAGTCCTGAGCGTCCACACCACCCGTGCCAGCGTGAATAGAAATGACAGCCGAGCCAGTGTCATATTGACCGCTAAACAAAAAAAAGAATTCCAAACGGTTGAATTCTTTTTCTAACTGTAAAAATTTATTTAAAATTTCTTTTTCTAATTCTTCGTCATTTTCAGAAATTTTTGAGAGCGACAATAATTCGTCAGCCTCGCTTTTTAATTTTTGCCAATCTTCAAATTGGGTTTTTAGATCATTGTATTTTTGACCCACGGCTTTGGCCGTGTTTTCATCCTGCCAAAAATCCTTTTCGGTCATTTCACTTTCTAATTCTGCTATTTGTCGCTTTATTTTGTCCAAGTCAAAGTAACCTCCAAGCGCTGGAGATTTTCTTGGCAAGCTCCTTAATTTTGGCGACTGACTCTTTCATTTTTTAATTAATTTTTTTTAACTGATTTATTAAATCCATTGAACCTTGACCCTTGCCAATAATACTCTGATAATCCTGATAATAATTTTTTAAAAACGGTGGCAACCAAATGGCGGCGGCAATAATCGGCGCCACAATCAGTATAAACCAGAACAAGCTTATTAAAAATTGCCAAAACATATAACGGCGCACTTTTTGCGTGTCATAATAAATCGCTTGGCTATATTTGAGATTTTCTTCCAACAGTTTTTTTAAGTCATCTTTAAGCAGATGCTCATTGGTCCGGCCATAAGCGATGTTTTCTTCCAACTTGTTGATAAAATTTTGTTCCTCCATATAAATATTATATCATCCCGTCACGCAAACTGCAAACAATAACATATTTATTTGCTAATGACGCAAATTCTTCCAGCTCGCTATGCAAAAAACTTTTTCCTTCAAAACCCGATCCAACCGTTTTTTGAGGAGGAATAAAATTCTGCAAAAAATATTTTTCCGCGCCCTCAATTGTCTTGGCCATTTCCACTACATCTTTTTTGCTATGTAAACCTTTAACCATGGTGCTTCTGAATTCATACGGCAAACCGCTGTTTTTTATTTTTTCAATACTATCTTTTATTTTTTTAATATCAACTTTTATCCCGCAAAATTTTTCATATTTTTGGAGCGGTCCTTTAAGATCCATGGCAATATAATCCAAAAGTTTTTTGTCCAAAAGTTCTTGCAAAATTTCAGGCAGGAGTCCATTAGTATCAAATTTTATCAAATAGCCAATTTTTTTTACTTTTTGGCAAAAATCCACAATATCGCCTTGCATAGTTGGTTCACCGCCAGTAATAACCAAACCATCCAAATATTTTTTTCTTTTTTTTAAAAAATCAAACACTTCACCTTCGGGCAAGGGTGCTTGTTTGTTTATTAATTCCGGCAAAACCAAATCCGGATTATGACAAAAAGGGCAGCGCATATTGCACCCATTGGTGAATATTATCGCTGCCACTTTCTGCGGATAATCCAGCAGGGTCACAGGTTGTAGACCGCCTACTTTCATAAAATTAATTTTATTCCATGCCTAATGGAGCAAAAACCTGACGATCATCATATTCTGATTGTTTGCCAGGATTCCATTGATCCACAGGGCGGATGTAGCCAACCACGCGCGAATAAACTTCGCAGGGCTGACGCTCTAATTTGATTTGTTCACCTTCCATAGTGTTTTATCTTATTTTTTAATAAATATTTAAATTGGTAGTTTGTCTTCAGTTTCCCGCACATAACCTATCTCTTGATCACAAATCGGGCAGAAACGATGTTCACCTGACAGGTAGCCATGTTTGGGACAAATAGAAAATGTTGGCGTGAGAGTATAGTATGGCAAATGAAAATTTTCAGCGATTTTTTTGACCATGTTTTTGGTGCTGTCAATGTCTGGCATTTTCTCGCCCAAAAAAGTATGGATAACCGTACCACCGGTATATTTGGTTTGCAACATGTCTTGTTTTTCCAAAACTTCAAACACATCACTGGAAAAACCAACTGGCAAATGTGTGGAATTGGTATAATACGGCGCCGCGCCTTTGGACAGATAAGCTTCTTCATTGGCCACTATAATATCAGGATACAGCTCTTTGTCTTTTTTAGCAAAGCGATAAGTCGTGCCTTCGGCCGGAGTGGCTTCTAAATTATACAATTGATCATCTTCTTCTTGATAAAAAGCCAATCGTTGCAACATAAAATCCATCACCTTTTCCGCAAATTCCTGGCCCTCAGGCGTGGAAAGTGGACGATTCATAAAATTAACCACGGCTTCATTCATGCCATTGATACCAATAGTATTAAAATGATTACGCCAAAATTGTCCAAATTTTTCTTTGATATCGCCAAGATAAAATCGGCTGTATGGATACAAACCTTGTTCCGTGAATTTTTCCAACACTTCCCGTTTTAAGCGCAAACTCTGCCGGCACAAATCCATGGTCTGACCCAAACGATTGAAAAATGCGTCTTTGGTTTTTGATAAATAGCCAATACGAGGCAAATTAATAGTCACCACGCCAATAGAACCAGTGAGCGGATTGGCCGCAAATAGTCCTCCACCGCGTTTGCGAAGTTCACGATTGTCCAGTCTCAAACGACAGCACATGCTCCTAGCATCTTCAGCTTTCATGTCGGAATTAATGAAATTGGCAAAATATGGAATGCCATATTTAGCGGTCATTTCCCAAACAGGATCCAAAACCGTATTATTCCAATCAAAATCGCTAGAAATATTATAAGTAGGAATAGGAAAAGTAAAAACCCGACCACGCGCATCACCTTCAAGCATGACTTCGGCAAAAGCGCGATTAATCATGTCCATTTCTTTTTGAAATTCCTTGTAAGTTTCTTTTTGGGGCATACCGCCAATAACCACGGCTTCATTAGCCAAAGTGGATGGACAAACCAAATCAAAAGTTAAATTTGTAAATGGCGTATTGCCGGTGATAAAAATTTTACCATTTCTTTTGGCAATTACCGTTTCATTATCAGTATTCGGACACCAAATAATACCATTATAATCAACTTCTTTAACTTCATTAATATAAGTGTCAACATGTTTTATTAATCGGATAATATAACGATCTTTTTTTGACAAATCATTGTCAGGCTTTCTAGTCAAAACCGTAGCACCATAGCCGGCGTTAACCGCCACCATCATCAGTCCATCACGGATTACTTCCGAAGTAGTCGTAATCTTGCAATCATCATGGCCATCGCCCTTGATGTATGTTTCTAAAAATAAACGGCTAGCCTCGGTATCGGCTGACAAAATAGCCGAGGGAATGAATTTTACACCAACTGATTTGTGGCCACCGAAATGCTTGAGAATTTTGGCAGTTGAAACCGCGTCAAATCTTAAAACATTGCAATCAGCTCCTAAGCCAGATTGTATTCGCTCAGTATAATTGAGATCCAACTCCTTGGCTAAATCAACAATTTCTTGATAATCGTTGGGGTTAATTTCTTTTGATTGATAAATACTTATCCGCCCAGTGCCTCTTTCGCCTTTATCAAGCGTGCCTTCCGCTATTACCCAAGCCAAAAATTTTATCCAAGCATCACTCAATTCGCAATGGCCAGAAAAATTGCCACCAGAACCGACTGGCGTTATAAACGGCGATTTTAATTTTAAAACTTTTTCAATCGGCTCTAGCACATAACCACCACCACTGAATTGCCGGCGCACCACACGATGACGTGGTGAAATCAGCTGGTCACTGATGCGATTTTTTAGATTATACATTTTACCTTTATACTTATCAGCAAACATTTTCCGCACTGGCAAATATTCAATCGCGCCTTGTTCCAAATTAAAAGTGGCAATGGTTTGTCCAACTTTCACTTCATTATAACTGCGCCAGCCATCAGCAGTAAGAATTTCCGTATCCTGAGACAAACATTGAAAACCCACACGAGTCGGCACATTAACATTAAAGACAAATTCCTGCATGGCTTGCTTGACTTGTTTTTCAGTCAGATCATCAAAGCGGATAAAAGGCGCAAGCAGAGTGTCAAAATTAGCAAAAGCCTGAGCGCCAGCTGCCTCGCCCTGAAGCGTATAGAAAAAATTAACCACTTGTCCCAAAGCCACACGCAAATGTTTGGCTGGTTTACTATTAATTTTTCCTTCTACTCCGCCAAAACCAAGTCGCAACAAAGCTTGTAAATCCCAACCGCAACAATACACAGACAACAATTGTAAATCATGCAAATGTACTGATCCGTCAATGTGAGACTCACGAATTTCTGGCGGATAAACTTTGTACAGCCAATAGTGAGAAGAAACCGTACTGGAAACATGATTATTCAGTCCCTGAAGCGAATAGCCCATGTTGGCGTTTTCTTTGACCCGCCAATCAAGTTGTTTGAGATAGCCTTCTATAATATCATCTGAATCAACTAATTTTTTGAGATCACGCAATTGATTGTGTTGTTCACGATAAATGATATAAGCTTTGGCCGCTTTGACCAAACCTTCTTTGATGAGCACTTCTTCTACTACATCCTGAATTTCTTCAATGGCTGGAATAGAACGATGATGAAACTTGCCATTTAAAACATTGGTGACTTTTTCACCAAGACTTTCTGCCAAGTCGTGATCGTCACGACCAACTGCTTTGAGCGCTTTATCAACTACTTGTATGATTTTGGCATAGTCGAAGTCAACAATACTGCCGTCCCTTTTTCGGACTTGCTTGATTTGATTTTCCATATTAATTTGAGAAGAGAATTTTTAAGATAGTCTAATTATAACCTCATATTTTTAAAAGGTCAAAACATATTTTTTATTGGCTTTTTTCTATTTTTTTGGCCTGCTGTGGATAACATACGACAACATAAAACGGTCCCGAAAATTGAGACCGTTTTGTAAAATATTTTTTTAATGTTATTTAAATTTTTATTTCATCTTTTTCCTAATGAAAGCCGGAATTTCCAAATCTTCATCTTCAGACTTGGGTTTAAATTGACCAGCCGGCACAGAGGCTGATGGCATAATCGGACGAGGAGCAGGCTGAGGCAATTCTTCGCGTCTCGGCTCTACTCGTTGCTGACCCCTGGCTTCTTCTATTTTTTCTTCAAGATTCTTTTTGGAAAATAAACGATTAATGGAATATTTGCTGTCATCAAAAGAAGTGCTATGCCTTGGTTCTTTGTCGCCAAAACCGGCAGCCACCACAGTAATACGAATCTTGTCTTTCATGTCTTCGTCTATGACCGCGCCAAAAATTATTTTAGCATTAGGATCAACACTCTCGGTGATAATAGTGGCAGCTTCTTCAACTTCGCTCATGGCCATGCTCGGTCCACCAACAATTATAAACAAAATTCCTCTGGCGCCATCAATTGACAAATCAAGCAATGGTGAAGAAATAGCCATTTTGGCCGCGGCCATGGATCTGCCTTCTCCGCTGGCCTCACCAATACCCATAAGAGCCGAACCAGCGTCTTGCATCACGGCTTTGACATCATTAAAGTCAACATTGATAAGTCCGGGAATAGTGATGAGTTCGGAAATTCCTTGCACGCCTTGGCGAAGCACATCATCAACTGTGCCAAAAGCTTCAAGTAAAGGAGTTTTTTTGTCCACCATGTGCAAAATCTTGTCATTGGGAATGGTAATAATAGTGTCCACCCTGTCTTTTAGATCCTGAAAACCGCGTTCAGCAATGGCATTTCTTTGAGCGCCTTCAAAGGCAAATGGTTTGGTGACCACAGCCACCACCAGCGCGCCTAGTTCTTTGGCCACAGTAGCCACCACCGGCGAAGCGCCAGTGCCCGTACCACCGCCCAGCCCGCAAGTAATAAACACCATATCCGCGCCTTTGAGTAAATCACGAATGTCATTAATATTTTCTTGAGCCGCCATTAATCCGACTTCAGGATTCATGCCTGCGCCCAAACCTTTGGTTGTGGCTTGGCCGATGTGTAATTTTGTTTTGGCCTCGTTGTGATGAAGAGCTTGCACATCAGTATTAATAGCAATAAACTCAACTCCCTTAATTTTGGAAACGATCATGCGATTGACGGCCGAACCGCCAGAACCGCCAACGCCTATAACTTTTATTTTAGCAAAAGTTTCTATTTCTGGTTTGACTTCTGGCATATATGTAGTATTAATTAAGAATTATTTTTTATAATTATGGCAACAATGATTTCACCCATTTGCGCATTTGAGTGGCGGCTTTGTCCACGCTTTTGAACGGCAGGGCTAATGATGAAAAACGATTTTTTTGCAGTTGATTGCCCCATACCACCAAGCCCACGGCCGTGGAAAATGACAAGTCACTGATTTTGTCCAAATTGGAAATAAGCTCTTGCGGATAACCAAGCGAGGCTGGCAAACGCAGGACTCTTTTGGCAGTCTCCACCAAGCCGTCTATTTTGGCTCCGGCTCCGGTGAGCACTACGCCCGCGGGGAGCATACCTGATTTGCCAATTTTTTTCAACTCCTTGTCCACGCGCTCCAAAATCTCTTCTACTCTGGCTTCTATATACTCGGCCACGGTCTTTTTGGAAAACTCACCTTCTTCGGTACCGCCCACGGCTTCGTATCTGACTTCATCTTGTTTTTTAAAATTTTCTGACAAGCAACTGCCTTCGCGAATTTTTATTTTTTCAGCAGTATCAATGGAAATGCGTAGTCCAATGGCAATGTCGCTCGTAATATATTCACTGCCCATAGGAAGCACTGCTGCATGAAGCAAATCATTTTCTTCAAACACGGCTATACTAGTTGTGGCTCCACCGATATTGACCAGCACCACACCTAATTCTTTTTGACGTCCTGTTAAGACACTTTCGGAATTAGCCAAGATAGAAAGAACCAAATCATCAATATCCAGTCCGGTGCGATATACACACTTGGTGAGATTTTTTATTTGCGCTGTTAGTCCTTGGATTATTTGCGTGTCCACTTCCAGCCTGATGCCGGTCATGCCAATAGGATCTTTGATATTGGTTTGTGAATCAACACTAAAACTTTTGGGAATGACATGGAGAATTTCATAATTGGGCGGAGTAGCCACGGCCCTGGCCGCTTCTATGACTCTCTCCACGTCTTCCGCTCTCACTTCGCCGTCAGTCTTGCTTACAGCGACCACGCCTTTGCTTTCTTGAGTTATTATATGACTGCCGGAAATGCCCACCCAAGCATGTTCCACTGGCTGACCCACCATGCGTTCAATTTTTTCCAAAGCCGAAGAAATGGAAGACACGGCATCTTCTACACTGGTGACAACGCCTTTGCTGACGCCATGAGCTGGCGATTCAACCGCGCCGATAATTTTTAGTTTTTCATTACCATCTCTGGACTTTTGGCCGACCACCACCCTAATGGCGGTGGAACCAATGTCCACTCCGGTAATTAAAGAATCCTTGGGCATGGGAATTTTTTAAATATACTTCAAACAATTATAATTATAATAAAAAAAAGCTTCAATAGCAAATGTTTATAAAAAAATGAACGAGTAAAAATTGTGTTCAATCTACTTTCATTATCTGTTTTATCCAACAAAAAGTCAATTATCCAACACTTTCGCTTCAAAATCAGTCATTTTCTTGGCCATAGCCTTTGAGACATTTTCGTGTTCATAGCCTAATAGGTGTGCTAGCCCGTGAACCGCTAATGTGTTCAACTCTTTTTTTATGGTTTTGCCATCTTCTTTGGCTTGTCTTTTGGCCTGTTCAACATCAATTATTATTTCTCCTAAATATTTTTTAGTTTCAATTTTTGGCGCTTCATCTTCTTCATCCAGCTCGGCAAAACTGAGCACATCAGTGGGGCCATTTTTTCCGCGATAAGTTTCATTTAAAATGGTCATTTCTTTATCGCCAATAAATGCCAAAGAAAAGTAATAGTCACCTGACATTTTTTTGGCTTCAAAAACGGCTCGGCAAATTTTAGCCAAAGCCGTATTGGAAAAAACGACTTTTGATTTTCTGCTAATTTCAAAAGTGAGCATTTATTTTAAAATTATTATGGATTGGTCGTTGAGGCGCTTGATCCTGATGGTGGCAATCCGCTAGGGCTAAGAGAACTGCCAGATGAGGGTGTGGCATTACTAGCTGGTGGAATTGTTGCTGGCGGAGGAGTGACAACAGTTGGAGCTGGTGTACGAGCTACTCCGGCCGAAGTCTGAAAACTTTTGGCTATCATCATGAATAAATGCGGATAACGAAATTCGGAGCCCTTTTCTAAAAGATATTCAAAAGAATAAATTTTTGAAGGATCACTGCCTGACAAATAAATTTCTAATCCTGTTGGCGAACTAACACCTTTGTAAACGCCAAAATCAATATTTTTTAATTGACTAACATCGGCTCCAGGATTGCTGGCCAAATACCAATTGGAAACCGGAGACTTGCCAGAATTTTCCTTGACCGAAATTCTAATAACTTCCCCTGTCTCAGTGGTGATGAGCACTTGGCGTGAAGATTCAACTGTGGTGGCTTGCCATTTTTTGGGAACAAAAATTTGAAAATTATCCTGAGAAAAATCTGTCACTAAGATTTGAATAAAATCAGCATCTTTTAATTTGGCGGTGCCAGACTTTAAGGGATCATACAAACTAGCAACTTCCGAGCCGTCCAAATAACTATCACTATCACTGTCTGGCTTGACTGGATTGGCGCCAATGAGATTTTCTTCCAAATCAGTCAAAGAATCATTATCAGTGTCTCGGCTAATAACTGGTGGTGTGGTTTGGTTCAAATTCAAATTTGGCGGATTGCCGGTTGAAGTTGCCACCAACGCCAAAGTGGAACTGGTGGTATCAATAGTAGTTGTCACTTCATCGCCAACCAAACCCAAAGCTTGTTCATTCACTATCAAACCGCCTGGTTCGTTGGTATTAATATTAGTATTAGAATTATTATTAACAACAACAGGAACTGACACGGCTGGAGAATTGGCATTTTTCTGCCACATGTCATAGAAAAAATAAGTGGCCGTGGAAAGTGTCGCCAAAACAAACACTGCCAAAGTGATGATAAGCGCCTTGTTGGAAGTCTCGGCTTTTTGATAGGGATGGAATTTGTCTGGCATAACATAAACATCACCTTGAAGTTTTGGTGCCACGGTCGTCGCTGGCTGGGCCTGTTCTTTTTTCTTAAATCCTAACATATTTTTATTTTATTTATAAAATAATAATTTATTTCATCAACCTGGTTGAAGTCGGCAAAGACAAATAAGCTGGGAAACTGGCAGGTAATCTGGCATTGCCAGGTTTGTTAGGATCATAACCAGCCAACACTTCGGCACCATCAGTATAAGTATCGCCATCTGTATCAGGATTCAATGGATTGGTTTTGTAAATTTTTACTTCTTGATAATCTGACAAGCCATCGCCGTCCGTGTCTGAACCATTAGAATTTGTGCCAAGTTGCCTTTCTTCAACATCGGTCAAGCCGTCTTTGTCGCTATCAAGCGTCAAAGGATTAATCATGGGCTCTGGCTGATTATTATTTTGTGCTGTGGAAGAACCGAACAAATGCGCATTGCCAGGCAATAGCGGATCATAACCATTAACAACTTCTTGACCATCTTTAAAACCATCACCATCAGTGTCGGGATTCAAAGGATCTGTTTTATAAATTTTCACTTCCTGATAATCGGACAAACCATCGGAATCAGTATCAAAATTATAAAGATCAGTGCCCAAAGTTTTTTCTTCAGTATCTATTAGGCCATCACTGTCCAAATCAGAAAGATCTGGCTGAGGTGGTGGTGGAGCAACATTGGTATTGACATTGGTATTAACATTACTAACATTGGTGTTGGCGTTAGTATTAGTATTAACATTAGCATTAGCAATTTGATTGACTGGTGTTTTTTTAACAGTCGGTTTACTAAAAGAAGTAAAAGCCAGCCAACCAGCCACTGACAACAAAATCAAAACCAACACAGCCACAGCTATTACAATCAAACGATTGCTCATTAGTGAACGACCACCAAACAAATTACCAGCGCCATAATTATTTATGGGCATTTGACTGGCTTCACCTGGACGGATAGGATAATTCACGCCCTGACCAGCCACGGATTTATCGGTTTGGGAAAAAATATCTTCCACCTGAGGTGGTCTGGGTGCGGGTGTGCCACTGTTCTGTCTGTTATCTGGATTTTTTGGCTGAGCGTAGCCGTCAAAAACAGGCGGACGATTGGCAGGTGGACGTGGAGTGGGTTGGTTTTTTTGTGCTGGTTGATTTTCTTGGTCAAACATATTTATTATGGATTATTTTTATTCTTTTTGAAAAAATATTATGGGTTGCAATCAAAGTACTTATTACAAACAGTAGCTCTAATATTGTCTTGCAACGTAAAGGGGTCAATTTTGCCATAACTCATACCACAAGGGTTATGTTCATTGGAGTCATTATTTTTTGTTGCACAGTTATTTTTGATACTATCAAGCCCACCCCAAATATTCAAATACTGATTACTAGTCTCATCCTCATTGGGAGTCATTGTCACAAAATAAAGATCATCTCCAATTTTTATATCACCACCGCTAGCATCACTCTCACTCTTCATAATTTTTAAGGTTATGGGTTGAGTTTTTCCTAAAGGAGTATGATAAGGATAATTACTAGGCAAAGATTCATTCTTGATGTGAGCCATATTGCCGACATTCTTCACATAATAATTAGCCAATATATCATTACACGAAATACTATCCGTTCCTAACCAATCATCCGTATCTGTGGCAGTCCTTAAAGATTTCAGGTCAATCTGATCACCATATTGTAGAATATTGGTATCTTGAGTTTTTATAATTTTAAATTGTTCCCATTCTCCACAAACAGCTTTACTATCTGTAGGATTGATCCCACCTACATTACATTTTCTATTAGCCGATAAAGAACAAGCCACGTTAATAGCAGCAATACCACCTCTATTATTAACAGACAAAAATCTATTAGCAACCGTCATTTTTATTGTGATAATATCGCCATTCCTTATTGGGCAATTTTTTTTGCCCCCTGCAAAAGTATCCCCACACTCTGGACGACATTCATTGTTTGATATAAGGCAATCATTCACTGGCGGATCAGTTACCTCATTACAACAACCACCCTCTTTTCCATTATTCATCCGATTACAAATACAAAAATCTTCCCAATTTGCTATTTTATCGGAAGCCATTTCGCAATCAGAATCATTAACTGCGCACATTTTTATTGGCCCGAATGTATCTACATGCTTCCAACCCTTATTCGTCCCCAAACACTTACCAGCGCTATTCCAACCAAAACCAAAGTTGCTAAAATTGCCATACTGCTCACACCATCTGGCACTCCAATATTGGTTAATACTATTTTTTATAGAAACCACATCACCAACACGAACAAAAGTATCAGTTGCAAAAGTCCATGGCAAAGACGGCGTATTAAAACTAAACGACTCATGCCTAATCTTGTCAGCAATTAACCAATTTTTATCTTTACCATCGCCACCAGTTACATAAGAGCCGTTACTACCTGCCAAGTAAAAAGTGCTATTATTTAATGCCAAACCATTACCTCCTGATACAACTTTAAAAGTTTCATTATTTGCATCCTGTAATGGACCACTAAGCGGCCCAGCCACTAGGTTACCACCAATTTCATTATTATTATAATACTTCAACCATTGAAAATTATTTTCATTAACTCCAGTACCGCCAGTCTTCTGTGTTGTATTTGTTTTAATAGTAATCAAATCACCATTTTTTATCGGACAAGCCATTTCAGCGGGTAATTCAGAAGAAGTCGCTCCTGGTAAAAAAACCGTTTTTTTCACAGTATTAATCCTTTCTTCACACTCGCAAAAACCATCATTTGGCTTTTCACATTTTGATCTTTGATCAGGACTAAGCACAACTGGTTCTCCGGGGGCGCACGCACAATAATATTGCATTGTTTGTGCTGCACACCAACAACCTCTCTCTTTTAATCTTTCCGCACTACCATCAAAACACGCACAAGAACCGGGTTTAGCTTTGCAACCACCAGAATCATCAGGATCAGTTCCTGTCGGGCACTTACAAGCCAAAACATTTTTGGCGGCAATATTATATTTTGGACATTTTAATCCGCCAAGTTTGCCAGTGGCAGAATCTACAAATTTCCAATCACAGGTTTCATTTGTCCCATCAATTTTACCATCACCACAAAATGCGATATTAGCATCTACGACATTATTTGTTCTGCAATTATTAGAACAACTATAAAAATGTGCCGGATCATAAACCCAGCCACGAACATAATTCAAAATAGTTGAATTATTATTTTCGCTCATACACTGAAAACCATTATTAGAATCAGGAAAGGTGCGTCCAAAATATGATTCTTCTCCGAAAACTTGCCTAAAACCACTATTATTTGTCTCTATATCTTCTGATGTACCAACACCATTAGTGGCAGTCTCTAAGGCTACGCCCTCAACATACAAAGGATTAATATTATAAAACAGCCAACCTGAAGGCTTAGTATTTTTTGTATCCCCAACTCCACAATCACAGCGCTCACCATCATCACCGACAGATTCCTTACGTCCATTATTGCATAATTGTCCTTGGACATAGCAATTTGACGGATTAGATGGGTTGGAAAGATGAATAGTACAAGAATTTTCTGCTATATCCGCACCATAATCAGTAATATATAAAGAAACATTGCCAGGAGTAGGATAGGTTCCTTGCGCGCAAGTACACTGAGGATCTATCCGACCATTAAAACAACAATCGTAGCCACTGTCTGTGGTATCACCATCATCACATTCTTCACCACCAGGTAAAAGAGTGTCTGCGCCAACATTATATTGAAAATTATTTTTTACACTACTAGATGGCTGATAACCGACAATCAAACAATCACCCATAACCGGCTTACAAATATCCTTATTAAAAAATGGATTATAACGGCATTGCCAACCTGGATTTATAACACCAATCTTTGCCTCCACCGTTGTTGTTGCGCCATTCACCATTATTGGAATTGTGGTGGTGGTACAAGTGCAACCCTTTTGTAAAGGATCATCCCCATTACCAATAATAGTACCCGGAACATCACTACTAGCATCACAGAATAATTGAGCTGGAGAACTACTACCTATGCGATCCACGGCAGCATAACTCAAAATACCATATTCTGTAACATCTCCATAAACACCATTAGCATTAGCTTCTGGACCAACAGCCACACCATCACCACAAACAGGAGTGCAAAGACTATCATTGTTGGGACCAACGACAAGGCTATTACCTAATTTAGCATTATTACACGTCCAACCATAAACTATCCGTCTATCATTAGTGCAACCCTCAATAGTTCTCAAATTACCAGCTGATATTGGAGTGGATGATGTTGCGCCTTGGCAAGAATCACACTGCTCCGGACCAACCAGTTTACAATCGCCATAAAGAGGTCGGCAATTAAATCTGCCCGAAGGACCGTCACAAACCCATCCAGATTCAATTTGGCAAGTATCACTGCAACCATCACCAGCTTTGGCATTACTATCATCGCAAGTTTCTCCGCCAACTATTTTGCCATCACCACAAGATGGGGTACAAACAGATGGATCAGTACCAACGCATGACCAACCAGATTCCACTTGGCATTTATCATTACAACCATCACTTTGATTTCTATTGCCATCATCACATTGTTCTTTGAGCCATTTCGCTCCGTTGGTATAACAATCAGTTGGATTATTATAGTTATTATTGGTGCAATAACTGCCATTAACAGTGCTATCACCACATTTATTACAAAAAGTAGCAGTCGGAGCAGTAAAATCAGAATCAGGATGCAAACAACCGCAAATACCTTCACTTTGCCATTTAGAAGAAAATTTTGGACATTTGTCAACACAATCAGGATGGCCATCAGCATCAGAATCAGGCTCACCCGAAGTTCCGCTAACAGTAGAAGTGGTGCCTTTTGAATCTATTACCACACTTAAAACAGTTGTTCCATCAACAGTACCCCATTGCCCACCGCAACCGCAAAATCTTGGTGAAAGACTTGTTCTGCTGGCATTATAAGGACAAGGATCAGCGCTATTATTTTCACCATCACCATCCCAGTCACTGTTATTTGTTGGCGCTTTACAGATTGGATTAGCTGGATTAGAAACATCACACACTTGGCCTTTAGCACAAACATCTTTGAGACAATTGGTACAATTTTCAAGTGGTAAATCTGGCTTACCATTACCACAATTGACCTGCAAATCACTGCAAGCAGTGTTTATGGCACTATAATCACTTAACAAAACATTGCCTGGATTAAAAGAAGCTGAAACTGCCCACGTATATGTACCGTTAAATTCTTTTTGAGTATAAACACCACTAGCCTGGCCCAAAAGTCCGGCCGACACATCCAGCGGACAATAAGCATAAACATTGCTTTGAGTTGGTGGTGCCATACTCTTGGTGGTTTCATTCCAACAAGTGGCTGGATTGAATGGATTGGAACAACCTGAAAATTTATTAATAGGATCAAGTGGCAAAGCCGAACCAAGCGCATTGCCCAAAGTGGCTTGCCATGATGGCCAAGTGCTGTAGCTACGACCGGAAATGAAAGTTCCGCTGTTTAAAACCGGGAAGAAATTGCCACATTTACCGCTGGAACATGAGCTGTCGTCATAGCACAATTTGGTTTGATCATTACTGCAACGTTTTTGAGTAAAATATCTGGTGAGCAACAAATTAACATCTTGAATATCTCCCAAACGATTGGTTTCTCTGGTTAATTTGGCTTTGTCCGAAGTACAATAACCCCAACCATTTATCAGACAATCTCTGTCAATATAACAACTTTGTGTCGGATCAAGCGAACAAGTTCCAAGAGCAGTATTTTCCAAACCGCCATTAGTTTTAGTGCCAACATTCAAATGAAAATACCTAACCATTTGACCAAAAATATTTTGTAAATCAGCGCTGGCTCCGCCAGTATAGGAAATCAAATATGAAGTGCCATAAATTTTAGGAGTACCGCCTGGTTCCAAATCTGCACCAGCCACATACACGGTGCGTCCTTCTTGCGTGGCTTGATAGCCGTCAACCACCACAGGACTTGGCGTGCCAACTTGCCCGCCAGAGAATTCATGTCTGTACCAAGAAAGCGCCGAATAATTGAAAGGATTATTGGCCACGCGAATACCAATGGCTTCACCGGTCGGAGTGTCCAGCGGATAATAAGCAACCAAACCGTCTGTATTTTTGTCATTACTAATTTCACCGGCAGACAAAGCGCGATTATAAATTTTGACTTCATCTATAAGACCATCCCACATACCCTCATTAGGTTTATCAGAACGATGACCAATAGTGAAATTTGGAACAGTGACATAATCAATAGCTGAAATACCACTAACCGTTGTACTGGCCACAGCACTGCCGTTAATATATAGAGTCATTGAGCCAGAAGTCACTGCCGTGGATGGCACAAAGACACCAGTCACTTTTACCCATTGATTTTTATATTTTTTAAAAAAATCGGAATATTCAACAAGGACTGTATTTGAACTTTTAGACACTATAAAATATAATTGTCTTTTGATACCCATTGATCCTAATATCCAGCCATCGGCATTTGTAATATTATAGGCATTAGCAATAACTCTACCATTACTATCTGGCAACTCGCCATCAGCTTTAACTTGCGAAGCTGAATTAACCCAAGCGCTCACCGAGAAAGAGCTGGTCATATAATTGCTTAGACCAGTTGTCAAAGCAACAGTAATTTCTTGTTCTTCTTTATGTTTGAATTGAGCGGCTTGACCAACCTTGCCAGGAACAAAACTAACTTGATTATTAACATTAACACCAAAATAACCATTCATATTTTCTTGAATATATTTGGGATCATAACCGCGGAGCAATAAAAATTCTTTGACACTGCCAGTAGAAGTGGTATTGCGCAAATTAGCAAAAGCACTACCAATAACCGCGCCAAAATTATTATTTACGACATTATATTTGCCAATAGAGGGTAAATCATCAGCCGGACCAGGCGCTCCTTTGTCACGGCAATAATAGGTTTTGAAATTAGTATTGGGGCAAGTGCTAGGATTTAAAGTGCAATTAGAAGCCTGATCAACAAACGGAAAGACACTGGCATTTGGCCATGGATTATTGCACATAAAGACTGTCACCGGCACAGTGGTGGTGGCTTCACTATCCACTACTAAAGTGTGAGCATCAATATCAACATTAGCGAGACCATAAATATTGGAAACGTCTTTATCACGATAAGGTTTTAAGGTGAGCCATTGATCTCCAGTATAGTCGGTACTGACAGGATCAGGATTAGTCGGAGTTGACCAAACATTAAAATCTGCTTTTTCCAAATTCAAATCGCTTGGCACTTTTTGGGTGACATCCCAATTGAGACTGGTCTTGATCAAATATTTGCTGATTGAATTACCTGTAGAAGTGTTGACGCCCCAAGCGCGATACAAATGCTGATTACCGCTGGTGGCATAATTTTGATCATTGAGATAAACATCATCATAGCCTTGACCGCATTTGTCGCCATCACAGAAGAAATGATCGCCTTTGTCACTTGTCTTGCTGACATTTTGACCGGCCGGCCACAAATCAACTGAGACTTCATTGACCGGACAAATATAATTGGTGCCATTATTGATAAGACCGGGAGTATTTGTAGCAAAAACCCTGATACTGCTTTGAATGGTATTAATTTGATCCATTTCCGCATATTTATACTCCACCCTCATGCGATAGTTGGTGTCATAGTCAAATAAATTAGTACTGGTTGGAATATAATTGAATACATATTTATTCGCCGAATAATCACGATAACCCACAATTTCAAATTGTTTAGGATTTAAAATTGACTCAGTCAAAGGATTAATCTCCTTATAACTATTTGGTAATTTTTGAACATCAGTAAAGGTCTTGCTAGAAACAGGGCACCAATAAGTCAAAGCCATGGCGCTGTGGCCAAAGAGACCAGCCACAAAAGTCTTAAATTTATTGACAATTTTTTGCCAAAAAGAACCAACGACCAAAGTTTGGGTGGTAGTAGCGCAAGTACTAGAGACGCCACCATTACTAATAAAATTAACAATTTCATTTTCACGATAAGCTCTGTCAATAGAAATGGTGGCAGATTGCACTTGTTGATCATTAATAGACACACGCCAAATACTATTAGGACATGGCGCCAACTCAATAGTGACTGGTTTGCAAACACTGGCCGTATCCGCAACATCAAAAATCCAAGAGAAAGCTTGATTAGCACCTTGCTCCACCAAATCATTACCGCATTTATTTAAATTTGAACCTGCAGGATCAGCAACTCCGGTTGAACCAGTGGCCAAACAATTGGCACCACAACCATTTTTTGCTTTACTAATACAATTAACACCAACACTGCAATCAGAATCTATTTTACATGCAGTAGAAGTAGTGTCATTGCAGAATCTGCCAAGATCACAATCTTCGCCGGTTTCTACGGTACCATTGCCACAGACAGAAACTTTTGGACTAGAGCCTTTAAATAAATTTTTAGCACTATCACACCAAATAGCATTGTTTGTTGTAGTGACGCAAGTTCCAATACCTTTGCCTAAATTAGCAAAATAGCTACTTTTATCCCAAAGACAAGTACCTTGATCACATCTATTTGTAGCTATATTATTAATTCCAAAATCACATTCCTCCCCTGCTTCTAAACACAAACCGCCGGTACAGACAGCCTTGCCTTGGCAATCGGCATTAGTAGTGCAAGTACCGCCATTACCACAAATTGAACCCCAACGCTGATCAGAGCCAAGCAACAAACAGGTTGAAGTGGAGCAATACGGTTTGTTAATATCGCATTCTTCGCCAGGTTCAATAATACCATTACCGCAAGAAGCATAATTATTGTTGCCAGCATTTTTACAACTACTACTACAAAATGGAGTTAAGGAAGGATTAATAGTATTATAATCGCATTGTTTATAAGTTTTATCGCACAAAGAAGCACTAGTATTATAAATACATTTACTGGCATTGCAAGTACCAGAATCTTTCCAGGGATAAATACCTGGTTCGCAAGTTTCAAAAATTTTGGTGCTTCCACGATAAAGATTCAAACTACTAGGAGTTAATTGTTTACCATTCCAAGCTAAAATACCAAAAGTTCCACCCGCTCCGGTTGAACCACCTTTGACAATAACCCTATATTTAGTGCCAGTGGCAAAATTTGCAGTAGAAGAAGCTTCAACAATCATAGAGTATGGCTGAGTGGCCAGCGGATAAGTAATTGATAAAGGAATTCTATTGGCTGGATTAATACAATAATCATCACCGACATTAGTGTCAGTTGAGGCGCATTTAAATAACATCACGCTGTTTAACTCGTCTCCCATAGTGTTTGTAGTAATGGAATCTCTCTTCGCATCCATATTAAAATACAACTTGATTTTGTCGTTAGTACAAACAGTGGTTTTTGGCCAATAATCTTTGACTTGGAAATTACCATAACCAACTTGTAATAGACCAGAACCAGATTTGTCACCACAAAGAGCATCCCAAAGACAACCAACTTCGGCCGTGTCTTTAGCACGCGCTTTAATATAGACCGGACCTTCGCTACGACCAAAAACTCTGACCAGAGGATCTATAATATCTTGACTAATAGAGCAAGTGGTTGAGGCTTGATTGCAAATAGTAGCTATTCTCTGGCCGGTACTATCAGTGGTGCTGGCAAGATTCTTATCCTCTGATAAATCAATCAATGATCGCCAATTCCAATCATAGGAGTCTGGTCTTAGAATATTACAATTTGACGCCATGGGTATGGCATTATAAATTTGACTTTCATCCGTAAATTGCATGAAATATTCACGAGGCGAAACAGCCACTTTATTGATTTTGCAAGTGCTGGAGCCTGTTTGAAAATACCAATAATAATCCTGCGTGGTACTGGCAACATCACTGCAGTCACCTGTCGAATAGCACCAGCGATCTCTTAAGGCTGGATCCATGCTATTTCGTGTCAAAAGCACACCGTCTGACGTACTAGGGCTGGTGCTGGCACTGCCACGCACACCACTTTCACCGCCAAGGATAACCACCCGATACCAAGTATTTTTATCAAATTTAAAAGTGTTATTAGGAATAGCCAAAAACCCTTCTGCTAATGAATTATTTGTGGCATCAGATGTTTTTGAAAACCAATTTTGTTGAGTAAGAATATCAGTATTACTATATGAGAAAACTTTTATACTGCTTCCAATTCCAAAATAAATACTATTTATAGAAGCACAGCCAACTCCATGATTGTCATTGCATTTTTCAATAATTATATTAGACGCATTAATACTACTATCAACCATAGCTCGACTGAATCGCGCTTCAACAATCGCATTAACGCAAGCATCAGTGGAATCACGCCATGGACTCGGACTTTGAATAGTACTGCTACTGCAATTTGGATCTTCCATAACCACAGGATTGGTGAAGTCATTATAAACTTTACAAAAATCATTGTGTCTGCTATTAACTAGGGTGGCAATCACCTTGGCATACGGTGGAGAATTAAAAATGGTTTCGCCAATAGCAGTTGAGGTCTGATGACTGCTACTGCTTTGAGGAATAGTCACATTAGTAACATTAACTTTTGATGTAGGATCAGCAGACCAACTCCAAGCATAATCATCAGGATTAAGAAATAAACAAACATTATCAGCGCTGTCCAGCTTGCCATTATTTGGTTTTTGATCTCCATAATAATACATATTGGTTGGATCAGGTGTGCACTCCACACAACCTTCTGGACAAATCAAATGAGAATCAGTGCTGGAACGAGTCAAAAAATTCCAACAATAAGCTGCGTCAGTAATTTCACTAACATTGCAATTTCTATCAGAAGCTCTACCATTTGCTCCGGTTTCATTTTTAATACCAATGCCAAAAATACTCTTGATACTAGATTTCAAAACAACTTTATACCAAGTAGATGAATCATATTGACTGTTGGGAATAAATTCAAAAGAATCGTCGGCAATATTGTTATTGTCGCTAAAATGTGAAATTGTACCTGGCACCTCTGAACAGCCACTGGCACCAGTCTTGTCATTACCACAATTTAAAACTTTAATAGTATTGGTAGTGACAGTATTTATATTCATGGAAATATTAAACCTGGCTGAAATCACAGCATTAATACAAGCCAATTCGTTGGTAATTGAACCGCGAGATGGATTGTTGGGATTATTTATTGACCAGCCATTTTTCTTGGCATCAGTTGAGCTTTCATACCAAGGTACAGGACTAGGAGTTTGTTCTCCGGCACAATTTTTACTGCGATTACAATCTTCAATGACTTTTGGAGCAACCAACGAAGACCTACTACCAACCGGGAAAATCCAAGCAAAAAATGATTGCGTGGCTTGGCCTTCAATATTATTATCTGAACAATTATAAACTAACTTACATTGATTACAGGTGACGGTACCAGAACCCAAATTCAAATCTGCGCACTGCCTACCGAGTGGCACAGGGCCATCACAATCTTCACCACTTTCTACTGTTCCATTACCACACGAAACAGGATTAATCACATTACTAGTTTGAGCTGTAAACATCCAAGCAAAAAATGATTGCGTGGCTTGACCTTCAACATTATTGCCTGAACAATCATAAACTAATTTGCATTGATTACTACAAGCGACAGTGCCCGTACCTAGATTCTGTTTTTCACAAGTCGCATTAGACGGCACAGAACCATCACATTCTTCACCAGCCTCTTGTGTGCCATTATTATTACAAGCAATTGGCATAATCACATTACTCTTTTGGGCCGTGAACATCCAAGCAAAAAATGATTGCGTGGCTTGACCTTCAACATTATTGCCTGAAC
>JBAXTU010000008.1:0-39938 GCA_037130015.1 bacterium
TTCCAGATTCGGGTTAATTTTTTTAAAACCACTTGAAAGATCTGCAATTCGCATCAAAGACTTCTTATATTTTATTTTATCTGTTGTAGCCAACCATAATAATTTATGTAATTTTTGTTCATCTTTTTTTGTTGAATTTAAATCACCTGCTAAATTATGTTCCGCACTTTCCGCCGCTTTTTCAGAAAAAATATATTTACCTGGCATAATATCCAATACCATGCCAAATTTAGAGACATCAAAATCATCAAGAATTTCAACTGCAATATAATCAATATCTTCTCCCACAGCCAAAGCCACATTGCCCGGCAAAGTCCAGGGCGTGGTTGTCCAAGCCAAAACAAAAGTGCCCGGCTCATCAACTAACTCAAATTTAGCCGTCACCGACAAATCTTTAATATCTTTGTAGCCCTCACTCACCTCTTGTTGCGACAGAGTAGTCTCGCATCTTGGACAAATATGCATGGACTTATAACCCTCATAAATTAGTCCCTTATCATATAATTCCTTAAACACCCACCACACACTCTCCATAAACGACAAATCCATAGTCTTGTAAGAATTTTCCATGTCCGCCCAACGGCCGAAACGCCCAATTACTCTTTTCCATTCTTCAACATAACCCAAAACCTTGGAGCGACATTCTTCATTGAATTTGTCCACGCCATATTCTTCAATTTCTTTTTTACTTTTGAAGCCCAAACTTTTTTCCACAATATTTTCAATTGGCAATCCATGACAATCCCAACCCCAACGTCGCTCCACATAATGTCCGCGCATGGTCCAAAATCTTGGCACTGCGTCTTTCATAAGACTGGCCACCATAGTGCCATAATGTGGCAAACCAGTCGCAAACGGCGGGCCATCATAAAAAGAATAAGCCGGGCCATTTTTGGTGGCTTCTAAAGACTTTTCAAAAATTTTATTGTCCTCCCAAAACTTTTGGATTTCTTGCTCTTTTTCGGAGATATTCATATTTGATTTCCTATTATAAATTTATATTATCTTAACAATTTTGACATTTTTAGTCAATTTTTAAAAATAAAAAAAGACACTGACTTTATCAGCATCTTTTTTGTAAAAAAATCTTTATTCCTCCCAAACGATTGATTGCGTCGGACAAGAAGCAATAGCCGATTCAATGTCCGTATGATTAGCATCAAAATCAACGGCTTGCACTGTGGCCACAATATGATCACTGCCTTCTTCTATTTTGAACACGGCCGGGCAAATAGCTTCGCAAGTGCCACAACCAATGCACGATTCATCAACAACTGGTTTCATATTTTTATTTTATTTTTAAAATTTCTTTTACTTTTTCTAACAAGCTTGAAGGGGTATAATCTGATTTTATCAAATAGCCATCAGCTCCAACTTTTTTGGCCTGTTCCAATTCTTTTTTTTGGGTAAAATTGCTCCAAGCATAAATTAAAGTATTTTTTACATCTTTATCTTTACGCACCTGTACCAAAACTTCAAAACCATCCACCTCAGGCATCATCAAATCCAAAAGTACAAAATCAGGACGAATTTTTTTTATCATCTCCAAAGCGCCTTTGCCACTACTGATAATTTCCAAATAAAAAAACTCTTTAAGCTTGAGGCCGTAAATATCAGCCAAATCAAGCTCGTCTTCCAGCATTAATATTTTGTGTTTTTTATCCTCCATATATCTGTATTATACCTACATTTGGTCCAAAGTTTCAATACCCAAAAGTGTCAAGCCATTAGTCAACACTTGGCGCACCGCCACAATCAGAGCCAAACGAGCATTTTTAACTTCTGCTTCTGAGCTAAGAATGGGAATACTCTGGTAAAAAGAAGAAAATAATTTAGCCAATTCAAAAAGATACTGAGTCAGGTGGCTGGGTTGAAAATCACTGGTGGCAATAGCCACAGACTCTGGAAAGGAGGCCAGCTTACTAATCATTTCTTTTTCTAAATCAGTATTTAACTTATTATAATTTATTTCCTTAAATACTCCAGGCTTTTCTTTATTTAAAATACTATTAATGCGACTAACCGTATATTGCAGATATGGACCACTAGTACCGTCAAAAGACAAGGCTTCATCTATATCAAAAACGATCACATTATTATTGCCAGTTTTTAACATTTGAAATTTTATAGCAGACAAAGCGATTTTTTCCGCAGTTTCTTCGGTCTTTTTTTCTGACCAATCATCATGGCGTTTTTTGGTTTCCTGCATGGCTTGAGATTTTACTTGCACAAAAAAATCATCAAACAATACCACATTGCCAGCCCTTGAGGACATGGCGCCTTCTTTTAGCGTGACAAATTCATACGGCACATGCACCATTGGTTTATCAAAACCCATAACTTTCAAAGTCTGAAACAATTGTTCAAAATAAAAACTTTGACGCGTGTCTACCAGCACAATACTTTCGTCTAAATTGTATTTTTTAAATTTAGCTTGCGCGAGCGCCAAATCACTGGTGGCATAAAGCGACGAACCATCAGATTTTAGCAATAAAAAATATTTCAAATTATACTTTTCCAAATTAATCACAGTGGCGCCTTCGGATTTTTCAGCAATACCCTTTTGTAATAATTCTTCAACAATTTTTTTGCCAGGCTTTTCCATTTTACTGATGGAATAAACTTTATCAAACTTAATATCCAAAATTTTATAAATACGATCAAATTCATCCAGCGACCACTGACGCGTTTCTTTCCAAAGAGCCAGCCATTTTTTATCGCCGTGTTCCAATTTTTGCAACACCTCATCAGCTTCTTTTTTAAATTCAGGATTAGCGTCAATTTCATTGACCGCCTCGGTATAAATCTTGCCAAGATATTTGCCTTTGTTTTCTGGATATTGTTCATCCTGATGAAATTTTTCTAGAGCCCACAAACACTTGGCCACATGAGATCCAATATCACCGACATAATTTGTAGCTATCACCTGATGTCCAGCATATCGCCACAAGTTAACCAAGACACTGCCGAGCGCCACATTTCGCAAATGGCCAACATGAAATTCTTTGTGTGTATTTGGACTGGAATATTCAATCATGACTTTCTTTTTTTCGGTCTTGGATAATTTCACCGAACCATAAGTCGCTCCCATTTTGTCTATTTCTTTGAGCACTTTTTTACTAACCATTTTATAATCAAGGAAGAAATTTAAATACGGCCCAACATTCTGCACAGATTTGACAATACCGCCGGCATGAATTTTTTCCTTTAATTCATGTGCCACCTGATTGGGAGAAATACGTAATAATTTAGTAAGATAAAAACAAGGCACGGCCAAATCCCCCATTTCTGCCGATGGCGGAACAGTGACTTCTAATTGCTGAGCGTCAATTTCTTGTTCTACGGCCTTGACCACCAAATCAATGATGTCTTTTTTAATTTTATAAATAGTGTATTCCATGGAAGTATTTTAAAACAAAAGACATAAAAAATCAACTACAAAGCCATTTGACTAAAACCGTCAAAAAGGTATAATAAAAATAAAATAAATATATGTCAGAAAAAAACAATCAAGAAATAATCAATCACAGCACTGCACATGTCATGATGCAGGCACTCGTCAATTTATATGGCGCCATTCCTGGTGTGGGTCCAGCCATTGAGAATGGTTTTTATCATGACTTTGAAGCCGAACATCAAGTGACTCTAGAAGACTTGCCAACCATTGAAGCGGAAATGAAAAAAATCATCAAGGCTGATTTGCCAATTAAAAGATCAATGATGCCTATTGATGAGGCTATTGAATTTTTAAAAAGTAAAAATTACAATTACACAGCCGAGCTAGCCGAAGAACTAAAATCAGCTGGCGAGACAGAAGTGAGTTTTTATGAACAAGGTGATTTCATTAATATGTGCAAAGGCCCGCACTTGGAATCCACCAAAAAAATCGGCGCTTTTAAATTATTGTCACTGGCCGGCGCTTATTGGCGGGGCGATGAAAAAAATAAAATGTTGCAACGTATTTATGGCATCGCGTATGAAACAAAAGAAGAACTTGAAGCCTATTTAAAAATGCGTGAAGAAGCCGAAAAACGCGATCACAAAAAACTTGGCAAAGAACTAAATTTATTCATGATGCATGACTATGCTCCGGGCATTCCTTTCTTTTTACCAAACGGCATGCAAGTGTTGATTGAACTGACAAAATTCGCCCGCGAATATTCTTATGGCGAAGGCTACAGAGAAATCAAAACGCCTCAACTATTCAATGCCGAGCTTTGGAAAACTTCGGGCCATTGGGATCATTATCAAGAAGACATGTTCTTGATCCACCACGCCGAAGATAACAGCGATATCGGCATCAAGCCCATGAATTGCCCGGGCCACATGTTGGTTTTTAAACGCGATCTTTATTCCTATCGTGATTTACCACTGCGACTGGCCGAAACCACCACTCTTTATCGTAATGAAAAATCAGGCACTCTGAGTGGTCTAACTCGTGTCCGTGCTTTATCCCAAGACGACACACATATTTTTTTGGCAGAGGGCCAAATCTTTGACGAGATTGTGATTATTTTAGAAAAGATAAAAAAGATTTACGAAATTTTTAATTTACAAATAGATGTAATCAATCTGTCCACACGGCCTGCAGAATTTTTGGGCGAAAAAGAAACTTGGGATCGCGCCGAAGAAGGACTAAAAAAAGCATTGGAACAATCCGAACTTGATTATGTCGTTGATGATGGTGGTGGCGCTTTTTACGGACCAAAAATTGATATCAAAGTAAAAGACGCTATCGGACGCCAGTGGCAACTGGCTACCATTCAGCTTGATTATCAAATGCCACAAAGATTCGGACTAGAATATACGGACGCGGACGGCTCCAAAAAAACTCCGGTCGTAATTCATCGCGCTCTTTTAGGCTCAATGGAAAGATTTATGGGAATTTTAATTGAACACTACACCGGCGCTTTTCCAACCTGGCTCTCACCTGTTCAGGCGGTGATTATTCCAGTCTCAGAAAAATTTACTGACTATGGCCAAACAATAAAAGAAAAAATGTTAGCGGAAAATATCCGCGTGGAAATAGATGACAGTGCCGAGTCTCTTGGCAAGCGAATTAGAAATGCCGAAAAGAAAAAAATGCCTTATATTTTAGTGGTCGGAGAAAAAGAAATTGAAGCCAAAGCCGTGGCTATCCGTAAACGCAGTGAAGGCGATTTGGGTAGTAAACCAGCCGAAGAATTCATTGAAGAAATTTTAAAAGAAATTAAAGACAGAAAATAAAATTTAAAAATAAAAATGTCCGGCCACAAGTCGGACATTTTTTGTCAAATAAAAAAGCCAGGCGCAAAAAACGACTGGCTTATAATTTTTTAATAATTGAAAGTACTACACGCAAGAATCAATCAATGTAATCATCTTGATCTTCTCGCTTCATTTGCATATGTACGTAAGCGGCCGGATTGGTTTGGCCCAAAATAGTCAAAGCTGCATCAATAGCATTGGTGCTAGGCCAAGCCGTCATCATAGGCACATTAGAAGGCATACGCAGACTGGAAAAAATATCTTCAGGAAATTCACCCATGGTTGTTGGGGAAGAGACAACAGGCCACGGACTATGCGTAGCCAAAATTGGTCCGAGTCCATTGGAGCGTCCAACAATCGCCACAATCACACCACCTTGCGGATAGTCAGCCATAATCTGCTCAAGACAACTAAGCACTTGAACCGTGTTTTTATGCTTAGACATAGATACTTTAATTATATCCAAACCACCAACTTCAGAAACTTCCGGAACAACATCTTTACCTGATCCACGCCAAACAACCAATACTTGTTTGGGGACTTGCAAACGCTCGGACATGCGGGCGATATAGCCATAACGAGCTTCTACTTCTGAAAGAACATCTTCTCCCTTATCGCGAAAAAGCTGTTTGTCATAGCCTTCGCCATTTTTCCAAAGACGCCAAGAATCACCGTCAATCACATCAGACACTCCTAACGTGTCGCATTCAATTTTGACATCAATGAAATCCAGTCCAAGCAAACCCCAACCCTTTTCCAAGGCTAATGTCACTTGTCGGACCAATTTTTCCAGTAAAGTAATATCCAACCCTTTAAGTAGGTCTTCCTGACACTCACTGCCAAGTACTGGACTAGGAATTAATGAATCTTCTTCCCAAGAAGGCTTTTTAGGATGAGCAAACTGCCAAACTTTGGCCATAGGGTCAACAATCAGTGGATCATCACAGGGCAAAGAAAAAACATTACCGCATTGATTAACTCCATGAACTATAGGAATTACATACTCCCTACCAGATGTCTTGAGAAAGAATTCAACCAACAAACGGTGAAAACGCTTTGGCTTTTTTAGATCGGTCGTGATCAAGTCTGGATGCCGTTTAAGATAACTGCCCACGGCATAGCGTCGCGCTACAATCTCTAGTGAAATCATATCTGACTTTCGCGCTACAAATGACGTGGGTGACAATTGCTCTTGATAAGCCACGGGGATCCCACAATCACGCAGAAATTCAAATACCCGGCAAGTGGTGGTCGTGGCATATTCAGCCTTAGTTGCGAATTCCCTGGTCAAGCTGGGATCGTCATGAGCCGTGATGGTGGATTTATTCTCCACTATCACAAGTCCCCGATCCTCCACAACCTGATAAATACACTTAGTCTTACCCTCGGCAATAATAATTCCTTTATTGTACTTGGACATGCTTTATTCCTCCTACTGTTGTTTTGTGTCTCTTTATATTGTAAATTACAATGCTTCACTACAGCGTGAAAACATTAGACTATAATAGCATTTTTTATGAAAATGTCAAGGTAAAAAAAGAACCGCCTTCATAAGAAAGAAGGCGGTTTACCATATAAAATGGGGGGTACGATGGGACTTGAACCCACGACCTCGAGGGCCACAACCTCGCGCTCTAGCCAACTAAGCTACGTACCCACTCCGAAAGTGGCAATGAATGAACTTCTAGGCACTTGCCTTTGATGATACGAGCTTAGCAAGAACTTCTTCTTTTGTCAAGACCTCCTGTTTCCTGGCGGCCATATCCTTAATAGCAACCTTGCCGGCATTAATTTCTTCTTCACCTAGAATAACAACAAAAGGGATTCCTTTTTTAGTTGCATAAGCGAATTGGGCGCGCAAAGTGCGATCTTCTCCAAGATACAATTCAGTCCTAATGCCGGCTTTACGAAAATAAGCGGCCATCTGCATGGACTCGTTTTCAAATTTGACATCAAAGATTGTGACTAGAACATCAGTCAACGAATCTTTGGCTTCAATGAGCCCGAGTTTTTGCATAGCAACAATCAAACGATCTACTCCGACTGAAGCACCCACACCAGCAATATTACTGTCAGCAATAAAACGATTGGTGAGGCCATCAAAACGACCGCCACCCAACACCGAGCCAAGCTCAGATGCATCATCAAGCACAGCTTCAAATACTGGACCGCAATAATAGTCCAAACCGCGAGCCACAGACAAATCAATTTTCCAATGGCGACGAGGAATCTCAAGACGATCAAGTGCCAAGGCAATGCCACGAAGTTCAGTAACGCCGACTTGTCCATCACCGACACTGTCGGAAAAGAATTCATCAAGCTGAGATAAAATAATTTCTGGATCATCACTCTTGATGGATAAGAATCGCAGAATTTTATCTGCTTCGGCTTCGCTCATATTGAGCGCTGATTCGTCGTATTGATTATCAGGTTCGCGCATCAATTCACGCTTGACGCCATCAGGTCCGATTTTGTCCAACTTATCAATGATGCGAAAAACTTCTTTGGCTTTTTCTTCCCTGTTCACAACTTGTGCCAAGCCGTTGAGGACTTTGCGAGTGTTAAACTTGATGGTAAAATTATTGATGCCCAAAGCCGAAAGACAACCATACATTATTTGAATGGTTTCAATATCAGCATTAAGAGAAGATGAGCCAATGGTGTCAAAGTCCAATTGATAAAATTCGCGATAGCGTCCGGCTTGAGACCTTTCACCACGCCAAACTTTACCAAGTTGATAACGTTTGAATGGTTTGGCCAAATCCGGATAAGCGGCAATAACGCGAGCCAAAGGAACTGTCAGATCAAAACGCAGAGCAAAATCATCACTCCAATCAGCATCAGCAACGTCTTTGTCTTCAACGCCTCTGACGATTTTGGCGACAAAAATACTCTTGTTAAAATCAGTTTCTCCACCAGTCAAAACTTCCAGGCGTTCCATGCCAGGGGTTTCTAATGGCAAAAAACCGAAGGACTCATACACCTTTCTGACAGTATCAACAATTCTTTGAAGCACAATGGCTTCTTTGGGCAACATGTCTCTGAAGCCACCCAAAACTTCTGGTTTGATGGTTTTTCTTGTCTCTGACATTGTATGATCTCCTTTACTTTTTGGTTAAATTTCACTTTGTACTTGCACTTTCAAACTACCATTAAACACAATCTCTGTCAAATAAAAAAGTCCAACAATAATCATCATTGAACTTGTAAAAACTACTACTGGCAGACATTAACTCATACAAACTTGCCTAGGATAAACGCCTCCTCTCCCGAAGTTTTACAATCATTGGGAAAGATAATTAGAAAATCATCAGTCGCTCTAACTTCTTTACCGCCATCAGTGCCAATCAAGTCGCCGGCTTTCAGCTGTTGAAAATCATCAAAACTTTCCGCTCTTTGAAAATCAACTTTACTGAAATAAAGATCATAAGCGTGGATGATTTTTTGAGAAGAATTTATCTTTGGATCTTCTCCTTCTATGGCCCCAAAAAACTTCAAAAAAATCAAAGCCGAATCAAACGCTCGCCCAGGAGCCTCGGGATCCAGATGATAACCACATTCAATACAGATACCAATGCCACCAGATTTATTCACAAAATAATCAGTGCCACCCGGTTCAATCCTGTCCCAACCATGCGAACAAATAAGAAACGGCAATCTTTGAGTGACAGAAAAAGAATGAGGCTCGCAAATAATAAACGGCTTACTTTTTTCAGTCATACTAGAATGAATATCCAGCAAAGCATCACTTTCCGCCAAGTAAGGCATCAGCTGAGCAGCTCTCTGTCGCTCATAACTGGAATCCTCATTGTTGGTCAGCATTGATTGCGGACGAAAAGCTCTGTTCATGTTCATTTGCGTTTGACGTTCACCTATGGCCATAGCCGCTAAGTTTGCAAATATCAATCTCAATTTACCAGAAAGTAATTGCAACTTATTATCATTAAACATAGCAATCAATTGCCTCAGTGCCATCGGCCCGCAAATTTCATTACCGTGGACGCCAGCCATAATAGTTAAGGTTTTACCTGACTTACCACTATCAATCGTAATAATCGTCGGATCTTGCATGACTTATTCTCCTTATTAAATGTTAAAGAACGCAAATTAGTACACAATATACGTAAAAGCATCTTAAAGAAATGATTCTTCTTTGTCAATTATCCAATTTGACAAAAATCATTCCTTGATTTATACTACTATTAACAATATGAAAATATTTTTTAAACAATTCATTTCCAATCATCATCACAAAAAGGGGTTAGCTTGATATTAATCCTATCTTTTTGATATCAGACTAATCCCTTCTTGAATATCGAGAAGGGATTTTTTATTTGTCCTTTAAAACACAACTTGGAAGGAAAAACCAATGAGATACATCGTTTCCGAAGATATCAGCCTGCTGTTAAAAACATGGGCCGAACAGAATGGCTATGCACTGCCACTTTCATTAATTACGTTTTTACGTCAAAAAATGAAAATGGAACTTAAAAGAATTTTTGGCGACGTAGTTGAGATAGTCGACGAAAATTTATTGCAACAAGGACTAAAGAGTCTTTGTCAACAAACAGATCTGCCAATTGTTTCCCTGGATAGATCTTATGTCCGACATCAATGGCAATTAAACATCAACCGGACGGTTGATACTAAACTCAACGATCTTGGAGAAAAAGAACGTTTCGGCCATGTCGCGCTAACAGATCAAATCGCTGATTTAAAAAAATCAGACTTGCGACAAATTGCTCTCTTGGATGATGTGGTTTTTTCTGGCAACGGCATTATCCGCCTAATAGACCAACTCAATCAAGAAGGCATCGAAGTAAAATTGGTTATTGCTGGAATTGTCATTGGCGAAGGCAATGATCGTATCGCTAAAAGAGAAATTCCCATTTGGGCAGTCCGCCATTATGCAGAAGTAATTGATGAGGTTTGTGAACGTGATTTTTATCCAGGCGTACCTTTTTCCGGTCGTTCAGTTCATGGTCAACTACATAATGTCGGAGCCCCATATATCCATCCTTTCGGTAAGCCAGCCGAATGGGCCTCTATTCCAGAGAATCAAACTGAAAGCTTTTCTAAATTCTGTCTCGCGCAAGCGATTACCTTGTGGCAAGGAATAGAAAAAGTTTCTGGCCGACCTGTGTACTGCCAGGATATTGATCGGTTACCAATTGGAGCACCCAAAGGATCGGGATGTTTTTCCGAATATTTACTTTCCTTGTTGTAAATCAAACGGGGAACAAGTTTTTGACTTGTTCCCCTATATGCACTTATAATTAAGTTAATATAAAAAATAAAAATAAATTTATGTCAGAAACAGACTCAGTAAAAAAAAGAAAATATCAAATAGGCGTCATGGGTTCAGCCGCTGATTTGCAATATGCCAAAACCATAGAAAAAATCGCTGAAAAAATCGGCGAACTAATAGCCAAAAGTGGCAACATTACCGTCTACGGCGCGGAAAAGGATTATGATTCTCTTTCAACCGCGGCGGCCAGAGGCGCCAAAACTGCCAGCGGACTGACTGTTGGCGTAACTTATGGTAAAGGCAAAGACATTTGGGATAAAGACGGCAATACCGATGTTTTAATTGTCAGCGGACTAGAACGCGGTGGTGGCCGTGAATTTGTGCTAGTCAATTCTTGTGACGGCGTTATTGCTGTTTCTGGCGGTTCAGGCACGATGACCGAAATGCTCATCGCCTATCAATTAAATATTCCCATTATCGCCATGCAAGGAACTGGGGGTTGGGCTGATAAAATGGCCGGGGAATATTTTGACGATCGCAGAAGACTTAAAGCCGAAGGAGCTACTACGCCAGAAGAGGCAGTAGAAAAAATTATCAACTTAATTAAAGAATATGAGAACAAAAAATAAGTTGCTAATTTTTGACATGGATGGAACTTTATATAATTTTAAAGAAGGATCTTTTAAAAAATCCTCTTTAAAAAAGAAAGTTTTATCAAATGCATTAATTTTTATTGAGGATAAATTATCAATAGACAAACCAGAAGCCAAAAAAATATTTAAAAAAATAAAAGCCTCTTATGGAGAAAATATTAGTATAGGATTAGAAAAGGAATATAAATTAGATCGATATGAATACTTTAATTTTGTTTGGAACATACCGGCTAAAAATTTAGTTGTTAAAAATTATAGAATTAAAAAAATACTAACTGAACTATCTTCAAAAAATAAAATAATCCTTTTATCCGACTCACCAAAAATATGGATTGAAAACGTACTTAAAGAATTAGGCCTCTATGATTTATTAAAAAATAATATCTATTCCGGCGAAAGCGATTTTAGAAAAATTTTTGGCAACATATTTAATCAGATTTTGCAAAAACTTAATTATAATCCTAAAGATTGTTTAATGATAGGAGATCAAGAAAAAACCGACATCATTCCAGCCAAAAAAGCAGGCATCAAAACCATATTCTTAGGATTGAAAAAATCTAAACATGCCGACTTAACTATTAAAAATATTACTGAAATAAAAAAGGCCATTGATATAATTTGGACTTAAGCACATTAACAATAAGGAGAAAAAACATGAATGCTCATTTAGAGATCGTCAATAAAATACTATCAGCTGATAAAACTGACAGTATACCACCTCAAAAAATGGCAGGATCTTCCGATTCATCCGTTTATTTGGCTAATGGTAAAATATATCGTCTTGGAAATGTTGTGGCCATAACCGCCGATCAAAAACTCTATGCGGAATTCAGCCAAGCAGGTTGCTTGGACATTTTTCCTAACATTCTTAGAACCATACGATATGACAGTACTATGGTCATTGAAATGGAATATGTTGGAAAAAAAACCATAGAAGAAATGTTGCTGTCGTTTGATGGCCAGGAAAAAGAATTTGAACGGCTTAACTTAATCAACCTAAAAATTTTAGCGTTGATTAATAAATTTTTTCTGATAACCGTCGATTCCAAAAACAGCCAAAGCGATAAGGTAGAAGCCTACCAAGAGCTGCTGGTCGCCTTGAGGCTGAATTTAGAAAAAGCCGCCATGTTTGACGATGTAGCTTTAGAATTATTGGATCGTTTGGAAAAAAATTCCGACGTCTTTATGGCCGATATGAAATTGTCAAAAATCCATAAGGATTTAAGTGTCGGCAATATCGTCATTGGACCAGATGATGAGCCAAGACTAATTGATCCGAGGACTGCCATACCAAATCTTCAAGTTGGATCAGTATGGGGCAATCCCGCTTTTGATCTGGTCGGCTATCAAATCTCACTGCTCAGGAAGGAAGCCGAGTTGAAGAAAAAAAATCCGGCCATCTCTTTTAAGCGATTAATTAAGAATACAGATTTAGCGATACAGCAAGGCATTAGTGCAAAAAGGTTCAATCAATCCATAGTAGAATTGTGTCAGGCAGTCTGGTATTCAATCTATTGTGCTTGCAGTTGTGACTATTGCCTATCCAAAGAGCGGGTATGGCTCTACCAAGATATGAAAAAAGGATTGGCAATGAAACTGGAAACACTAAGTGAACTGTTAAGGTTATAGACTTTTGTTACTGTCCTTTACCAATAACCCAAAACATGAGGAGTTTTCTACATGAAGCTAATAATGATTGATCAAGATGGTGTCATTTTTGACCGGACTTATCAAGTCAATAAGGACATTTCAAAAACCATCGAAACTGCCACAGCACTAGGAATAATTTTAGTGCCTAATTCCGACACGCCAATAGACCGGCTTAACGGTAATTTTCAATCGTCCTTGAAACACACTCCACAAATCACCATTGGTGAGGGCGGAGCCATTGCCAGATATATGGGACAAGACTTTTCTCTTTGCAACGCAGAAGGAATAACTGCCTTCATTGAGGAGTTAGTCCAAATATTTAGAAAAACTAACTGTGTGATACAAATCGGCGACACGGCCACGTGGATCAAAAACAATGAAAAATTTCCTGCGAACCAGAAATTGATGCTAATAGACGGCATGCGTACGAATAGTATTGCTTTTTACTTACGCCAAGCAGACAGTAGCGGACTAGCCATCATAGATAATCAATGGTTTGTGGAGGGGCAAGAATTAATTAAACAACTACACCTTCCTGCCACACTATTACCATTTGATTTCAACTCTAAGTATGGGATTGCCATAGCTAGTCCTGTTGGTGTTAGTAAACGCAATGGATACTTATTCTTGCGCGAAAAATTTAAAGTCGCCCAAATCTACATGATAGGCGACAGCGAAGCCGACTGGATGGGAAGCGAAGAGGAATTAACCACTTGTTCTGTTGGCAATGGTTCGCCAGCCTTAAAATCCCACTGCCAATTTGTAGCTCAACATGACTATACCGAAGGATTGGAAGAATGCCTTAATTGGATTATCTCCCAATAATCATCCCAAACAAAAAACAACCCACCATCCAATCGGATAGTGGGTTTTTCTTTGACCAATATAAAATAAAAAAGAAAAGCCCGGCTCTCATAAGAGTCGGGCTGTTGTTTATTGATTATTAGACTTCAACGACTAATCGATTTCTTCGATGCAGTCTTTGAAATAGTCCAAAATAAGCGCATCGGAATGAGGCAGATACTTTTGACCAACGCAAATCGGGATACTAACCCGAGGCGAAGTATCAATAATCTCGCCGATCGTCAATTGACGGTTATTACAGTCACACAAATATTGAAAGATTTTCCGTGTCAACTGCAAACAAACGCGAGAGAATTGAATAGACTTCTCTTCAGGAATACTGGCCCATTTGCTAATTGGAGAAAATGGCAACAGATATGGTGCGCAAAAAGTAGCGCCATCACGACTGTAAAGTGGCATTAATTCACCACACCACGAAATTCCGAAGACGCGACCACTGTTGGGCGTAAACGGAAAAAAGTCATGATCTGGCATCCATTCCACAGGATCTTCAATTTTTTCCTCACAGACAATGACTTCGCCATCAAATACTTTGGCGATTTCTTGCTTAGCCGCAGAAAAAAGCAGACCAATAACAACTGCCATCACTTTGATATGATGCTTTTTCATCTCTTCCAAGATAAAACACATAGTACCACCAGTGAAAGAACCGTCCTCCATAAGAATAACTGGACGTCCTTCGGCCATTTTGGCAATAGCAGATAATTGATCTCTAATCGGCATAGCACCGGGACGAGGACCAATACCCAAAATTTCACCTTGCTGATCAATCAAGCGATTGATTTGAAGTGAAGCTCCACCGCGTAAATTAGCAATCTCTGGACATGTACTGACTACGAAGGCTTCGCGCATGGCTCGTGATTGCAAATTAGACTGACAACGCGACACTTTAGATACAATATCACGAGCCAGTGACTTAGTAGACATAACTAACACCTCAGCTGTTGGTGACAAAATATTGTCCAATTCATGCTTCAGTGTCTGCCAGGCATCCACAAAAATAGTGGCCTCGGGCGCTGGTACGTTCAAACCAAGAGTTGAAAAAAGTTGCATTTTTTCTCCCAAATCCACGGTCAAAATATACTGACGCATCTTCATTGGATGGTGATGGTCTGGCCCTTCTTCTTCCAAAACATTTGTTTCGGGAGGAGGTGCCGCTGTAGCGGTATTTGTGTCCATAATGGACCTCCTATTTCTGCCGTCAATACGGCTATTAAATGAACTATTAGCATACTACCACTAGTGAATTATGTTGTCAAAACAGAAACAAACTGGCAATATTTAAAGGAAGGCATATTGTGCTATAAGATGAAAAAAATATAATTTTAAATAACTATCACCTCTCCATTTTTCAACAACCGCCATTTAACATTTTTTATCTTCATTTTTTCCGAAGCTATAATTTTATAGCTACCATCACTTTTTTCACCAACAAATAAACTATAATAATCAACCATCTTCATTTTTTTTATAGCTTCATTTTTTAAATTTATTTCTCTAGTGACCAGTAATTGCCGACCGTCAGAAAAAACAGAATTCATGGCCGTATAATCAAAATCATTTTTTATTTTTTTGAGTGCCTGAATAAAACTGTACTTTAATTTTTTAGATAATTCCAGTTGACCCAAAATAAAATAAAATAAACGTTCCGAATCAGTCGTGCCTTTGATGATTTTTTTAAATTTAGCTTCAATTTTTATTTTTTCACTATCAATCACTTTGCCGTTTTGACAAAAAGAATAATTTTTATAAACAAATGGATGCGCGTTATTTTTATTAACTCCACCCACCGAGGCTTTACGCAAATGGCCAATAATAATATCGCCATTAATTTTAATAATTTTATTTTTAGTTTTATTATAATCAAAATCAGCACTAGCATTTTTACAACTTCGTTTATGTAAAGCCACTTGGCCTTTTTTATAAACTGAAAAACCCCAGCCATCTTGATGGCCGGGCGTGACGCCACGAGGCACACGACCAGTAATAGCTTGATTTTGAAAATTTTCCAAAATCAAATTTAACTCTTCTTGATTTATTTCTCCTTTGATTGCCAGTAATCTGCACATATAAATAAATTTAAATATTAATTAGTATTATAACTGATTTCTAAATTTTTAAAAATATGGGGAGTGGAGTGTTTCCATCTCCCCATATTGTTTTTACTTAATGATCAACTAACAATCGCCTGCCAACACAAGTGCCAGCATTTGTTGGCCCAAGTTACGATTTTATTAAGATCGCCGGTAGTACCAAACATCCGAAATTCAATCGTGCCATGAATGGACAAACGAATCAGATGCCAACAGTTGCGAGGATTATCCGCAAAACTATGTTGCTCAGCATACTCAAAATAATCCTGCCAACTAGCATATGAAGGTGGTTGAAAATTAGGCGCTACTTTTTTGTACAAAGCCAATCTTTGGCCACAAGAACCATCACCCAATTGGCAAAGTTCATCGCAATAATTAACTGCCTGATTATAAACTTTGAGCGCAGTCTTATGATCTGGTAGACCAATATGGACATGTGTCCCCACAACTTGGCAAGCGGCCAAAAGCACTTCGGGTGGCATTTTTTTGACTATCTCTTGATAACGCCCAAATGGATCAGGATAAATATCCAAAGGCATGTCATCGGGTGCCACTTCCATTTCCAAACACTTAAAATTCAAAACTTGCTCCGCTTTTTTCACTTGCGCTTCAACTTCCGCCAACTTCACTTTTAAATCAGGCAGACGGCAAGAGCCAACTCGCGTTTCCAATTGGCAGGCTGATAATTCATAACCAAACTTGCCATTTTGAGATTGCTGTTTCAAAAAATCAAGCACAGAAACAGCCAAGGGTGTAATACGACCGGAGCTATCAGCCAAAAAACTTTCCCTTTCTACTCCGACCATTAGAGAACGACTTGGCAAAAAACCAAACTTACTGTAAAAACAATTTTCCGCATTCTTCATAGCACACTTCCTTTCTTTGCCATCATAGGCAGTTGACTTGATCAATTATTAAAGAACTTTTGGGAAATAAAAAAACTTCCCATCTCTTAAGCATAATAAATTATGCTGAAGGGACGGAAAGTATTTAAAAACTTTTCGCGGTACCACCCTTTATTCCTCGCCATTAAAAAAGCAAGGCTCTTTACCAACTCTGACTCTGAAAAAATATTTCAGACGACATTGATTATCCTATGATTACGGAGGAAGCCGAACCGCCACCTGCAATTTGCAAGCAGTAGCCATCTCACCGGGCCCAACCCCTTAGTTTTTAAATAAGGGACCCGGATCACTGATTTTGTAGTTAAAAAAGATCTTTTACTTTATAATATTAATTTATCATGAATAACTTTTTTCGTCAAATTTTACTTCACCTTCCTCGCCCTACCCTTATCCGCCAACGGCAACGAAAAACAAAATTTACTTCCCTGTCCTTTGCCCGGACTTTCAGCCCAGATGCGACCGCCCATATTTTCAATAACAACTCTGGCAAAATAAAGTCCCAGTCCTGTGCCTTCGGTGTGCACTTGCATCATACCTTTGCCACGCACGAATTTATTAAACAATCTTGGCAAGTCATCAGGCTCAATACCCATGCCCGTATCTTGACAGGAAAAAACCACAGACTGACCTTCTTGATGCAAGCCCAACATAATTTCTCCTTCGGGCGTATATTTGACTGAATTATCTATCAAATTGGAAATGACTTCTTTGGCCTTTTGCGCATCAGCTGTGACACTCGGAATTTTTCCTTCATTATAAAAAGTCAGTTTCACTTTTTTCTCGCCAGCCTTGGTTTGAAAATCCTGTGCCAAAGATTTGACTATTTCTGAGAGATCAGTGGGCTTCAAATCAAATTCCAAACGTCCAGCTTCAATGCGCGAAATGTCTAGCAGACTTTCTACTAAACTTAATAATCTTTCACCGGCTGTAGATACTTTTTCCAAATTAGTTTTAAGCAGTTTTGGCACACGCCCGAAATTGCCTTCCAGCATCATGGAAATATATCCCTTGATAATAGTGAGCGGAGTGCGCAATTGATGACTGGCAATAGAAAGAAATTCAGATTTAGCATCATCAAGCCTTTGCAAATCCTTGTTGGCAGTTTTCAATTGCTTGGCAATTTTTTGCAATTGCATGGTCAACTGTTCCATTTCTTCGCGACGACGCACTTCATTTAAAATTGAACTGATAAGTAAAGTGGAAAAAAATAAAGTCAAGAAAAATAAAACCAACCTACCAACCATTTCCATCATATTACCAGCCCTAAATACATCAATTAAAGTCAAAAGAGTCAAAAAAACAGCAAACATTTCAGTGGCTATCACTTTTACATCCATTAAATGATGTTTAACTATGGCATAGGCTACCATGGCTACATATACCGAAACCAAAATATTAGCAAAAGGCGGAATTGGCACTCTATACCATAAAAAATAATTTGTGGCTCCTCCTAAAAAACCTATAATCATTCCTAATGAGACATAGGCTATTTGAAAACGCACAATACCTTTGGCAATTTGATATTTTTTATATAAAAGATAAGTTGAATAAATAACATAAAAAAACCAAAAAACCAAAAATACAGTATAAAAAGGCCCAGCTATTGGCCAAAATTTAAATCCTAAAATTGGCTCTACATGACTGATAAATAAAGGAGTAAAATCTAAAAAAAAGAAAATTAAAAAAAGTAAAAAAGTAAAAAGTAAAAATCTTTTCTTTTGCTCAAAAATTTCTAAAAATCTAAAAACAAAACACAGATAAGTAAAAGGAATAAACACTGCTCCAGCCATTAATAAACGACACCAAAACAATGCGGTTTCAGCACTTGTAGATACCTGCCAAAAATAATAACCAAAACTCCAAAAAGCTACGGCCGAGGCAAATAAAGAAAAAGAGAGATTTATTTTATCTTTTCTATTACTAGCAAAAACAAAAATTCCCAATATCAAACTGGTAAAAAAATTAACAACAGCAAAAAAAGCGTAAAGATTCATAACTTTTATTATACTAATATTTATTACCTTAATTATAGAACTTTTATATAGTAAAAACAAATATAAACAAAATTAAAACTCCCATTCGTACAACGAACGGGAGTGTTTTATATTTTTCTAGCAATGATGGTTACGCCCTGACCAGCATAACACTCGCCAATAGTGACATCAATAACCTCAAATCCAGTTTTTTCAAGATATTCTGTCCACTCTTCAATAGACAAATATTGAGCATGTTGCTCTCTTTCTGCCTTATGTAGAAATTGACTGATATTCTTGATATGAAAACCATTAAGTAAAATTTCCCAAAATGACTTCCACTTAAAGTTTAGAACCGGCCAAGATAGTGAGTCCCAAAGAACCATTTCAAAATTAGGTTTTGGCCTCAAACTAGAGAAGCCAAGATACCCACCTGATTTCAAAATGCGATTACAATCAGTCAGAGTACTAATAAGCGCTTGTCGGCCTTCACAAATTAATTGACCTTGTTGATCAAATCGCCAACCTGAATAGGTTAGTCCGCCAATACTGGAAACAATCGCATCTGCGGTATTATCCCAAACCGGCAATTCAGAAAGAGTTGATGATTGAATCAGTGCCACTCTACCCTGCCAACCGAATTTCTTCAGATTATGAGGTACAAGCGAAAGAGACTCCCAGTCAATATCCACGGCAAAAATCTTTTTTACCGTTTTTTTAGACATAGGGCTTAATGGAAAAAGTCGGCCATAAAAATTACCAGCGCCACAGCCTAAATCTACTAGCACTTCTCCCAGGTAAGGAGAGAGCTTGTTGACCAACATTTCCTGCATGGAGATATTGGGGTGGGAATAATTGCTCATTACACAAAGAGCTTCTTCATTCCATTTCCAAAAACCTTGGATGAAATCAATAACTGCCTTGTTCTTTCTAATCAAACGGAATTCAGGACTTTCATAGAAAATTGGCGAATCTTGGATAAAACTGCCATCTAAATCTAGAAACTGAATTCTCTTTTGATTTCTTTGAAAATTGCGCGACGCTTGACGCCGCACTTTATTTTTTTTGTGCGGCATAATAGCCTCCTTTTTTTGCTTTACTTATTGCCAAAGTACATATTTAAAACCAACATGGTTTCAAGTCAATCTATCATGAAAGGAAAATTTTGTCAAGGGTAAAATATCTTAGCTAAAAAATCTACAATAAAAAACCAGTATTTATATTAAATACTGGCTATGTGGCTTATTTTAAAGAATGCAATCAGCATCATGACCATTTAACTTATTATTCACTTTTTGGCAACGAAGTAAATCCTACCCAGACGTTCAATTCCGTCTTCGTAGGTTTTACGCTCTTCTATTACTTCCAGCAAATCAAACCCAACTTGCTTAAGTAATGGGGCAATGTCCTTCTCGTCGTAGCCTCTTTCTGTGTGCTTTTCTCTAACTAAACGATAAGACTCCCCTTCTTTAATGAAGATGTCGATATCCAATATCCAAAATCTGTCTTCACCACTAAAGCTGTATACGGAATAAAATTCTTTTTCATCCAATATACGTGGCTTATACTGCTGTGCCGCCTTAACATGATCAATAGTGTTCATATCAAACAGAAAAATTGTTCCACTTGATATACTGCTATAAACAGAGCGAAACGCCCTGATCATATCTTCATCAGTTAATAAATAATTCAGCGAGTCATAGAAAGAAACAGCAAAAGAAATTCCTTGCGTATACTCTTTACTAAGTGCCAAATTTCGAATATCCGAACAAACAAACCGTTCTTTGGGCATCTTGCTTTTGGCAATTTGAATCATTTCCGGAGAAATATCAACTCCAACAACTCCGAAACCTAATTCAGCCAATAACCTAGAAATATTCCCGGTTCCACAAGCCACATCAAGACATATGTCTGTCTTGATGTTGTACTTGTTTACGATTTGAGCGATGAGTATTTTCCATTTTGGATATTTAGTATCACCCATCATTTTGTCGTAAAACCGAGCCATTTTTTCATAGGCTCCTGTGTTGTCGCTTTGATTTTCCATAAGTCAGTCTCTTATTGCCTGTGATAACTTTCCGAAAAATGACAATAACCGCCACAACGGATATTCTCTGTATTATAGCTACAATTACGACATTTGTCATTAGCTAACCTTAATCAAAAAACCGGTCGTGCAAACTGCATGACCGGCCTGTTTTTTTGTATAAATTATTTCTGTGCCACTATCTCTACTATTCCGTGCAAATGAGGTTCTGGCATGTCTCCATGTCCCGAATCCAACATTATATATTCAAAATAATGAATACTATTAAGATTACTGAATAATTCCTTTAATTCATTTGATTGAAAAAAGGTATTTGTTTTGTTGTTTCTTGTTCTTATAAATCCTGCGTCATTCACTGTGAAAGATTTAATAATTATAAATCCGTCTTTGGCTATTTTATTTTTTAAATCAGAAATCAATTTTAAGCATTGTTCTCTAGGTAAAAATTGAAAGACATTGACTATATTTATTAATTGATACTTTTCTGGTGCTATGTCAAAAGATAATATATCAGAACATACTGTCTCTATACTAATCCCCTCCTCATCCGCTTTTTGTTTTAATTGATTAATGGCCACATCAGAAGAATCGATTGCCGTAACATTAAAACCTTTTTTAGCTAAATACAAAGCATCGCGACCTTGACCACAACCCAAATCAAGACAATTACTTCCAGCTAAAAATCTATCTTCAAACATGGTTAGTAAAATACTGGGCTTATTTCCCCATAAAGTTGGATTTTTTTGGTAAGTATTGTTATAAAGCATAACATCTTTATTATTGATTTATCTATCTTTTGATATAATTTCATTTTTTTTAAAATTTTTTAAAGCCAATTCATGAATAAAACCATATATTCTACCCCAATCATTATGCAAAAAATAAAAATTATCATTTCTAAATTCGCCAGTTAACTTAAACATCTTGCTAATCATTAATTCCAGATCTTTTTCAGAATATGCACTAATTCCAGAAATGTCATCATTGGCAACTATGTCTACATCTTCTTTAAGGATTAAACCGAAAAGATAAACCTTCATATACATCACTCCTATCGCAGTATTGGCTTTTGTAATAATTTGTCCAAGAGGAAAAAAATTATCACGATTTAATTTAAGTTTTAATTCTTCTTCAATCTCACGTTGAGCTGCTGTTTGCGGATCTTCACCGTCGTTCAATCCTCCGCCCAACATTCTAGAAATTCCATCGGCATAAAAATTCTTCTTTTGTCCTAAAATATATTTACCATGGTTATTTTTAACCAAGATTAATACATGATTTTTTCGGTATAAATTGCCGATCGGCTGATCAATTGTCACCTCGTCAATATACAAATTTTCTTTTTTTTTCCTTTGATATCCATGTCTCTTTGAGACTGGCTTTTAAACCAAACTTGCTTAAAATAACCAACGCTTTTTCAACTGAAAAAGATGGGTGTTCACTTTCAAAATTATCAATAAAATCTCCATAGGCACAAAATACTCCTTTCTCTATACTAGTGTCGCCTGGAAATAAATCAACTTCGCCAATTGCAAATTCAAGATCATTAACCAAGCCTGGACGATTCAGCTCTTGATTTTTAAAATCTTCTATCAAAAAGCAAAAAAATTTGCTTTGATTATTTTTTTTATTTTTTTTGCTAAAAGGAAACATAATTTACACCACCTTTCTTTGCATTTTTATTTACAAAATATACTTGTCATCAAGTATAAGTAACTTCTATAATTCTGTCAATTAACCCATAATGGACCAAATCTTGCGAAATGGTCCACTAGAGATTACAAAAAATCCACACCCGTTGTCATGACTTGTGCGGACCTCTTTATGATTATTGGACCTTTTTATTTATTATAGCAATTTTAGAATTTTTAAAAATAGGACTCACCAATCTGTTAAGATCAATGAGTCCGGTTTGGAGTAGCTTTGGGGTCGGACTATTTGCTGTTGTCCGAGCCACTGCCATAGTCATCCAATGGCGTAGGTTTTCCCCTGAAGTTCAGATACAGGGAGTACACTATCAAGCCAAACGCCCAGAACTGGAAGATAAATATCTATCCAAAGAATAGGAATTTCCTTGCCAGGGAAAGCCGGCGCCAATAGTCGCGAGGGTTGTCGATGCCCTTTTTGATGTAAAACATGGTTTTCACCAAACTCGGACGCGAATCACCACAATCACTGCATTCAATCTCATAACCGGTATGCATACTAGTACTCCTCCTTGATTTCTGCCAATCTTGGCGGGTTTAATGAACAAAATCTATTTTAAACAGCCAATAACTATGTAATATCGGCTTTGGCACGAGAAGCAGAGTAAAATCAGAATCTTCCCAGACTTTGAATGATTCTTATTTATTCTTAATAATATCGCAAAATATGCATCTCATGTATATATAATAGCATAAAACGAAAAAAATAAAGGGGCACCGTCTTTCAACGATTCCCCTTAGACCGCAATGAGCTGCTTCGAATACAACTGAACATTATGGATAAAGTACATCTTGTCTGTATTCCCACTAATGAGTCATGGAGACATTCTAACTGGCGGAACTATTAGAGGTTTGGTTGGCGGTCTTTTACCTAGAGGAGCTGGATATAAAGTTATGAACGCTTTAGATATTGAAAAAAATCTCAGCAGGAACCTTAAAATAATTCAAGAAGCAATAGCTAGTGGAAGTGATAAAGAAATAATCAATATACTTAAAAAATTAAGATGATTTTTCTGAAATATAAGTTAAATATCCTGCAAAAATAGCCCAAAAAATAAACAAAACCAACAAAATAGCCGGAAAAGATATTATTAAAATAAGACTAATAATTGCAAGTATAATATAAACCTTTTTCATATACCGTTCTTAGTTAGTTAAATTATAAAGTATCATATCATATATCAATAAACTTGTCAAGTATGGAAGATAACCCGCCAAGGTAAAAGCGCAAAGTGTCAGGATCGTATTTTTCCAAGAACTCCGGCAACCAAATACCCCAATTGCGGCTTTTTGAAAATTGCTTGCCTTCAAAAATAAGATATTCCGATGAATATACTCTTGTCGGTAAAGTCAGTCCACCAACACCCATCAACATCGAAGGCCAAATAACGGTATGGAAGGGAATATTATCTTTACCATGAAAATAATAATGTATGGCATCTTTGTTTTCCCAAAAATTCTTCCACAAATCAGGCTGACCAATATTTAAAGAATATTCTTTACTAGCTGATAAATATCCAATTACAGCCTCAAACCAAACATAAATACTTTTATTCTCATAACCTTCAATTGGCACTGGAATCCCCCAAGAAGAATCTCGACTAATATCTCTGTCATGAATACCAATTTTAAGTAATCCTTCAGTGAAATTCTTAGCATTACTCCTCCAGCCGCTAGACTCTGAAACCCACTTAGAAATTTTATCGGAAAAGGCAGAGAGTTTTAAGAAAAAATGTTCTGTATCTTTCCAGATTGGCTTATTGCCACAAATTTTACATTTGGGATCGATTAAATCCTTCACATCCATAAGAGACCCACACTCATCACATTGATCTCCTCTCGCCCCTTCAAAAGCACACTTGGGGCATTTGCCTTCTATATAACGATCAGCTAAAAATCTCGAACAACTTTCACAATACGGCAAATTCTGAATTTTTTTATAAATATATTCTTTATTATATAAATCCAAAAATAATTCTTGCGCTACTTTATGGTGCTCGGGACTCAAGGTATTGGTAAACAAATTATAAGAAATGCCCAAACCATTAATCAAGGTTTGTTTAAATTCTTCAGCATATTTCAAAGCGATCTCCTTTGGATCAACATTCAACTCAGCCGCCTTAATGGCAATGGGCGTGCCATAACAGTCAGCGCCGGACACAAATATTACATTATCACCTTTGAGTCTGTGATAACGCGCCACAAAATCAGATCCAATAAATCCCGCCACATGTCCCAAATGTAATGAACCATTAGCGTAAGGTAAAGCCGCACAGATTAATATTTTTCTTTTAGTTTTAGTCATATGTTAATACAATTATTTATTATTTAAGATGTTTTCCCCAGTTTGTCGTACATAGCGAACCATTTCATTAATAATATTTTTTGATAAATTAGGATTACCGGACATAAATCTTAGTGGATATAGGATTTCTCCTTTATTAATTACGCCTGAATCCTGAATACTAAATTGATGTAAATAGTATTTTCCTTCAGCTATTATTTTTTCGTATAAATTTATTTTAAACCATTTTCTTTGGCTATTTTTATTAATTCTTTTTTGTCCAACTTAAAACCATAAATTTTAAAAAACAGCTGATTAAATAACTTAGGAGTCAATCCCTTATCTAAAGAAAAAATCAACTGCTTTATTTTGTTTAATCCATATTTTTCTATCAATAAATCAACCAAAAAATAACCAACTCTATAAATACTTCCATCCTGAAAATAAATACCAGAATAAACAGAAAAATAATGTTCTAAATTTAACAATTCCTTTAACTGCGGTTTTACTGCCTCTTTACTGGCAAAATAGTCACACAGTCCTTCCATTAGCCACTTGGGATTAGTGACTTTTAATTTATGATGAATATAAAAATGAGTTAATTCGTGCGTGGTTAATTTTTGGAATCTCTGTTGTTCATTTTTAGATGTCTTATACTTTCTAAGATAAATTTTGGGGTTTAACAAACAAATAGAATAATAATTAGTTAAGCCGACTAGCCATGGCTGTATTGTACAACCAGTAAAGGTGGCGAATTCTTCTCTGCTATCAACAATAGTAACGGGAATATTAGATAACTTAATTTCGAAAAACTGCTCCAAAATTTTATTTTGTTTTTTAATGTGATTTACAATTTTTTTATCAACATGCGTATGCAGTTTAAATAAAGTAATGTTAGTTTTGTCCATAAAATAAAATTAAATACTCTTATATATTATAACATTTTTTAAAATTAAAAAAGGCCTACCAATCAAATTGCGATTGATAGGCCTTATTACTAATATAACATGCATTAGTTGTTATTATCCGATCCGGCACCATCGCTACCACCGCCCGAACTGTCTGCACCGCCATCCCATGAGCCGTCACCGTCGTTGCCATCATAACAATTGCCAATGGCACTTGAAAAAACAACCATATTAATGATATAATTAGCTTACTTTTCATAATCCAAAACAAAAATGAAACGACTTTTAACAATCAAAACAACAAAACCAAACAAAGAAATGGAAACCTTTCTTGGCAAGACTAAAATAGAGCTTGATAATTTTTTTGGTTTTAAAGCCAAAGAACCTATTATTATTTTTTTAAACTCCAGAGAGCAAATGGATTTAATTTGGGGACAAAAAACTCAAGAATGGCAAACTGGCGGTACCAGAACATTAAACAATACAAAAAATGGAATTATTTTTATTTTGGCTCCAAACGTTTACACAAAAATATCAAGCCACAAAAACAAAGCTGATTTTTGGAAAACATTAAAACATGAATATAGCCATATCTACTTCAGGCAAATTACTAACGGATCATACCCCTTGTGGCTGAATGAAGGGCTAGCCTGCTATTTAGCTGAACAGAAAAAAACTTGCAATAACCCATTGGATGTTTTCTCTTTTTTTAATAAAGCAGATAACAATATTTACGGCATTGGCTATTTTTGGACGAAATTATTAATTGAAAAATTCGGCAAAGTTAAATTACTAAAACTCATAAAAGAACTAGAAACAAAATCAAACCTAACAGAAAAAATATTTAATGCAAAATTTTTTAGAATATATGGTTTTAGTTTTAGCAAAAACAACCTTACTAAACTAATAAAATAAAAAATGGGCTAAATCAGTAGATTTAGCCCGGAACGAGGGGGAGTGGGTGGTGCTAGAGGTTGTAAAATATGGGAGTGGGCGTGTCAATTGGACACCCTGCCGATATTGATCGCGACCTATACGCGTTAGGCCGGCCTCACGACTGCTCGCTTTCCCTCCCAAGGAAAGCCTTATTGAATAAAGACCTACTGTATGAATGACCTATGATACTTCCATTATATAGTAAAACCTTAATTTTGTCAAGCCCCCTCCCAAAACCCCATTGACAACAGCCCAAAACAGTGATAAATTAAGCTTTCACTGAAACTGACTTCTAAAGCTGAATTCAACCCGTACAGGAGGAATAAAAATGAGAAAAATCGCTCTTTACATCACTGTTTTACTTTTGCCGGCGCCTGTTTGGGCTGGCGGACTCAATGTTATTGGAGGACGTGGAGGCGGTGCAGACATGAGTGGCGCTTATAATGCCATCAGCGATGATGCGTCACTATTCTACTACAACCCTTCGGGACTGTTGCAATTCAAACGGCCATATTCGGAATTAATCATTGAAGTATTAAAATTGACTTTTACTATCAAAGATAGTTCTGGCCGACACACTTCAAAAAATGATGTTGTTCATCTGCTACCGCTAGGTTGTTATATCCATCCGCTCAATGATGAGTTGGTGGTTGGCATTGGTTTGTATGTGCCATATGGACATGGCGCGGTCTTCAAAGAAAAATGGCCTTTTGCCAAAAGCGACACTTTGATTTCTTTGACCAATATTTCTCCGGCCATCGGTTGGCAAATCTGCGACAAACTGTCGCTCGGTTTGCAACTGAATATCGGTATTGGCCAAATGAAATACCAAGCCAATATACCAGAGGGTTGGCTTTTGTCCATTCCAACTAACACCACGGCTATAGGTATCGGATTTGGCGCCACTATCGGCACCAAATATCAGATAACCGACGAGTTAGCTTGGGGATTGACATACACCACGCCGACTCATGTCAATCTTTCAGCCAGAACCCACATTGCTTTGGGCGCCTTATCTTTTAACAAAGGCGCTGACGGCGACATTACTTTTCCAGCCAAAATAGGCAGTGGTATTGCCTATCAATTAACAGAAAAATGGTTGCTGGCTTTTGACGCCAACTATTATTTTTATGAAAGCGCCATGAAAAACATACCGCTGAAATTTCATGGCTTGCCACTGACAAAAAACACCGTGCTCAAATGGAAAGATAATTACAGCCTTCACTTAGGCAGTAGATATCTCGTCAATAAAGATTTGAGTGTCAGCGCCGGCGTGGGCTATCAAACCGCGTCAGTGCCTGATGATACTATCAGCCAACTAACTCCTGATGTCACTGGTTGGGATGTGGCCACTGGCATTGTTTACAAAAAAAACAATTGGAAAATTGACAGCCATCTGATTTACGCTTGGGGCGACAGAGAAGTCAAACCAAAAATCGGACGCATAGGCGCCGGACATTACTCGGCACAAAGCCTCACTCTTGGACTAAGAGCAGGCTACTCATTCTAAAAATACAAACAAAAAACAAAAGCCGTCTCAATTGCATTGGGACGGCTTCTTTATTTTTAACAAAATTATTTTGCGAAATAATCAAGCTTCATGGCGCGTCGCACTTCAGTCAGAGTTTTAGAGGCTCTGTCTTCGGCTCTGGCTGTGCCAGCTTTTAAAATTTTCATCACCTCCGCCGGATCAGTGGCAAACTCTTCGCGTCGTTTTCTGATAGGCGCCAAAAATTCTTCTAAGACATTCAATAATCTTTTTTTCACTTGCACATCACCCAAGCCACCATGGCGATATTGTTCTTTTAATTTTTCTAGTCCTGCCTGATCAGAATCAAACACAGTCAAATATTCAAACACAGGATTACCTTCGGTGACTCCCGGATCTTCCACTCGCAGATGTTTTGGATCAGTGTACATGGTTTTTATTTTTTGCGCCAAAACTTCAGATGAGTCTGACAAAAAAATCGCATTACCCAGTGACTTGCCCATTTTGCTCTGACCGTCCGTGCCAATAAGTCGCGGAGTTTCAGAAATCAAAGCTTTGGTTTCTTTCAAAACGTCACCACCATAAATCCGATTAAATGTTTGCACGATTTCATTGGTTTGTTCAATCATGGGCAATTGATCCTCGCCAACCGGCACTAGGTCAGCTTTGAAAGCTGTGATGTCTGCCACTTGACTGATAGGATAAGTCAAAAAACCGACCGTGAGTTTGGCGCCCATTTCTTTGTCTTTGATTTCAGTTTTGACTGTAGGATTTCTTTGCAATCTGGCGAGCGTCACCAAGTTCATATAATACATAGTGAGCTCGGCTAGTTGTGGCACTAGTGACTGAATAAAAATAGTGGTGACTTTGGGATCAAGCCCAACCGCCAAATAATCAAGCGTCACTTGCAAAATATTATCGCGCACTTTTTGCGGATTATCAAAATTATCAGTCAAAGCCTGCATATCAGCTATGATAATATATTCGTCATATTCATTTTGCAATTGCACACGATTTTTGAGCGAGCCAACATAATGTCCGAGATGCAAGGGGCCAGTTGGCCGGTCGCCAGTCAAAATCACTTTTTTCATAAATTAAAGGTTTGATACTTATGTTTTAATTTTTTCATTTTATGAAAGAAAAGTCAATTTATCGCTTAACTCTTTTATCAACAATCTCCTTCTCCAATCTCACCACTTCATCAAAATCATCTTCTTCACTAACACGATTATTTCTTTTTTCACCGCAAGTTTCGCATAAATGCACAATCACCCAAGTGCCTCGCTTGCGCAAAAAAATATCAACCGGCTTCATGAGTCCACCACATTCTTCTTGTCTATCGCCAGGTTGCACATCAACATGTTTGGACCACAAACATTTGGGACAGTGATTAGTATAACCATTTCCTTTGACGCTGGCACCGCAATGTCCGCAGACAAAATCCTCTTTAGTTCTAATAAAAGACATATATAATAAGTTAAAATTTAACTCCATTATGTCCCATTGACAAGATTTTGTCAATCTGTTAAAATGAAAAATGTTCTAATAAACAACCCGCAAACCCAAATTTAATTAATAAAACGCGGTGCTCCCTGCTTTTCTGGGGGTTAAACAATAAAACCATGAATACTACACCTAAACTAGATTCAGCCATGACCAAACTGCTTGACGAAAAGCAGTATTTTAATTTGCCAAAAGTTGGAGATTTGGTCAAAGGCACTATCATCGCCGCTGAAAAAAATGAAATCCATATTGACCTCAGCGGTATGGCTACTGGCATTGTCCGTGGCCGTGAATGTTATGGCGAATCTGAAGAATATAAAAATTTACAACCGGGCGACGAAGTTGAAGCCACAGTGCTTGATGTAGAAAACGAAAATGGCGAAATGGAATTATCCTTGCGCTATGCCGGACGCCAAAAAGCTTGGCAGATTATCCGCGATTATCAACAATCAGGCAAAATCTTGCCAGTCCTTATTACTGATGCCAACAAAGGCGGTCTCATGATCAAGGTTGAAAACATTGCCGGCTTCTTGCCAGTCTCCCAATTGTCACCAGAACATTATCCACGCGTTCCAGGTGGTGATAAAAATCGTATTTTGGAAATTCTCAAAAGCTACGTAGGCAAAAAATTTGAAGGCAAAATTTTAGACATTGATGAAAAAGATGAAAAATTAATCGTCTCCGAAAAAACTGCTTGGGAAGAAACTCAACATGATGTCATTAGCCAGCACAAAGTTGGCGATGTTATTGAAGGCACGGTGACAGCTATCACCGACTTCGGCGTGTTTGTGGAATTCGGCAAACTTGAAGGCTTGATTCATATTTCTGAAATTGCTTGGCAAAGAATTGATGACCCAAATGATTTTGTCAAAGTCGGACAAAAGATCAAAGCTGAAATTATCGGTATTGAAAATTCCAAAATTTTCTTGTCCATGAAAAAATTAGCCACTGATCCTTGGCACGGCATTGAAAAGAAATATAAAATTGGTGATAAGGCCAAGGGCACTGTCATCAAAGCCAATCCATTTGGCTTGTTCGTAGAAATTGCCAAAGACATCCAAGGCTTGGCGCATATTTCTCAATTGTCATCCAAACCAAATACCAATATTGAAGAAATTGCCAAAGCTGGCGACGTACTTGATTTCTATATTGTATCCATGGATCCAAAAAATCACAGACTAGGATTAAGCTTAATGAAACCAAAAGAAGGCAAGGTGGTTGAAAAAGCCGAAGCCAAATCAGAAGTCATCACTGAAACTAAATCAGAAGAAACTTCAGCTGATGAAGCCGAACCAAAAAAACGTGGCCGTAAGAAAAAAGAAGAAACTGCTGAAGCTGAAACCACAGTTGAAGAAAAAACTGAAGAAGTTAAAGAAGAACCAAAAACTGAAACAGCTGAATAAAATATCTCAAAAACATCCTCGGAAATTTCCGAGGATGTTTTTTATTACTCTTGACAAAATAAAACTTATCCTATATAATAACTTGTTGCTCATTTTAGAAGAAAAAACAAACAAACCTATTCAACAAGGAGGACACACAATGACACAAAGACGATTCACCAAAAAGTTTGAGGACGAAATCTGGCAATTTTTAAAACACGCCAGAGCCAACACCTACGCTAGTGGCACCCCAACCAAACCCGACCTCGTCAACATTGGTTTTGAAATGTACGAATTCAAATGTGGCGTCTGGCTGTATCGCGATCGCTTCGCTGGTTCGCGACTCGCCGGTGGCCAAGAAGTGGTTTGGTATCGCGGACGACCGGTGTGGTACATGAACTATGGTGGTGGTATGGGCGATAACTACCTCAGCGATCGCAAAAAAACCAAACCAACCTTCAAGTTTTTGAAACAAGTCATACTGCAGGAAAGCGAAAAATTCCAACCGCGCGGACCCGCCGAAATAAAAATCGGCGATTGGCGATATGAATGCTGGCAATACATGACGGAATACATGGCCGATGCCAACATCGTAAAAAACGCCGATGAAGACGAGTGGAACATACGCGAATTTTCCGGATATGAAGTAATCTTTGGTCCAGAAAGTTGCGCCTTTGCTCGTTTTATTCACCGCTTCCATGGTGGAATTATCATGCGCTAAACGCACCAAAAACACCCCCAAGCAAATTACTGCTTCGGGGGTTTTCTTTTTCTTCCATAAACAACCAACAACCCCACCACCCCACAAACAATCATCACATCAGCCAAATTAAACACACTATAATATTTCAAATCAAAATAATCAATCACCTGCCCCAATTGCAACCTATCTAGCAGATTAGAAAACGCGCCAGCAATCACCATTTGCAAACACAAAATAGAAAAATATTTTTTCTCTCTATATATTTTTATCAACCACCAAATCAAAGCCAATAGAATTAAAATATAAATAAAAATTATCAAATAGTAATTTACAGCCAGTCCAAAAGCAATCCCCGGATTGAACGCCAATTTTAATTTCAACCAATCAGACAAAATAAAAAATTCCTGTTGAGGGAATTTTTTATAAAACAAAAATTTTAATACTCTATCAATTACAAACAAACAAAAAACTAAAACACCGCTTAAGGCCAATTTGTATTTGGCTGACATAAAATTATTTGCCGCTTTTTAATTTTTGTTTGCAAGCCACGCACGAGCCAGACTCGGGACGAATTTTCAATCTTTCAATTTCAATGGCTTTACCGCAATGACTGCATTTACCATAAGTGCCGGCTTCAATTTTTTTTAAGGATTTTTCCACATCACCCAATTCTTTTTCCAAGTCCCGCTCCAGCGACAAATTCTTGGCATAATCAGCCACTTCCAAAGCACTGTCCTCAATAGAAGCAGAATCATCATAATCAGGAAAAGTGGCATCAAAATTATTGGTACCGCCAGCGGAGCGACTGCCAACACTTTCCAAATCTTTGATAAGTTCTTCTTTTTTAGCTTCTAATTGAGCTTTTATTTGTTTTAAAGTCTTTTGATCCATAAGTAAAATTTAGGTTTTTAAAGCCGGCGAATTGTGTAGCCGGTACTCCCCTACTATAACAAATTTTTGAAAAAAAAAGAAGGCGTAAGTATGTGTCCCCCTGATTATATAAATGAGTGGAGAATGCCTTACGCCTACGGACCAATGGTCTGTCTTGTTTTTCGTTTTGTTTGTGTTTAAAACAAAATACAAGAAATTCATAACCTTTGGTTACTTTAAGTTGTCTGAATGTGCATGGCCTTCTACCCAGTATTGGTTTGTCGCAAACCTTAATTCCTCCTTGGTTTGGGATAACCTAATTGTTGACTATACATAGTCAGAGATGTTGGGTAGCAATAATGCCATTTGGCAGATGACTCTCCCGATTTTTTTATGATACTTAGTAAAAGACGGAAATTTAGCATAAATTAGCTATTTATGACAAGTTTCCTAATTTCTTTAGTTTTTTGTTTAAAAGTGCTTTTCTTAACCTCTATATACATTATAGCAAAAATTTTGCTCTTGGTCAAGATGTCAAATACCTGTAAAAATGGCCTAATATAAAGATAAATCAATAGTTTTCCACAACATTGCACCATAACTGTCAACAAGTATTATCTAAATTATCAACACTTTATCCACAACTGTGTATAAGTTATGTAAATTTAGCCATTACTTCAAAAACAACCCGCCGTCTGACAGGTAAGCCAGATCAAACCCGCTCAAATAGCCTCCTACATAGCCAGTCTTTGGCAAAAATTGAGTCCTTAGGCGCAAGTAATCTTTTTGGCCGTCATTCACACCAAATCTAGTCATGTCCTCGTTGCTAGCCAAAATAAGACGACTAGTAGTGGCTAAATAGTATATTCCCACCTCTTTTTGGCCAAAAACCAAAGAGTTTATGCCTTTTTTATCTATAAAATCAAATTTCCTGATATCTGGCCGAAGCTCTGTAATGAAAGTATTATCATCCAAAACCACGGTTTTGGGCGTAGGATAATGCCAAGCGCATATCAATTTAATAATATTTTCTAATTGTTCGGTGCTAGAAGCATTCAAATCAGTTTTAAAATCAAGAACCAATTGCCAATCATAATCAGCCGGCAACCAGCCAGACTGCTCTTTTTTTACCGTGGCGAATAAAGTTAACTTATTAATATTTTTAAACCAGTCATTTGAAAAATCCAAGCCATACTGATTTTGCCAGGTCAGCAATTGCCTATTCCAAGCCGAATCAGAAGTCAGGCTATTTTTTTGATTAAATAAAGAAATAAAATCAGCAGGATTATTCAAAGACAAAAAAATATCAGAAGTAGTTGCCACCTTAACATCAGGAACAGATATTTTTTTATTATTAGAAAGCAATAATCCGCCTTGTCGCACTTTTCCGCTTAAATATAATTCGCTGTTATTATCAGTCAAAAAATTCTGCGCCAAACCTGCCCAGCTATCGCTTGTGGCAGATAAAAAATCTTTAGTTGCATACACACTCAGCGAATTCAAAATTGAAAAATGTTTTTTATATTTTTCTTCAAAGATGCTTTTTGATTTTTTTTGAAAATCAGACAAATTATCTGACGGCGCAATTACTATTGTATCACTGGTTAAAAATTTAAACGATAAATTTTTAGCTTGAAGCGTTTGCTGTAATTGATTGGGATAATCAGTGCGAAGCAATATGGCATATTGTGTTTTATTATCTTTAATTTCACCAACCACGGCTATTTCTCTTTTTATGTCTTTGATTTGTAATTCATTTAAATTATTGTCAGATAAAATTTTCAAAATCAATTGATCAAAACCATCAGACTGACGACTGGCAGGCAAATTGAAACGCGCATAAAAAACAGTATCGCTAGGCACATAAGCCGTGAGACTGTCCGCAAAATATCTCAGCCAAGCCACATAGACAACAACACACAACAAAACAGCTCCCAACAATGTCACCAAAATAATTTTGGCGACACGCGAGAGCTGTTTAAAGCTGGCACTAATTTTTTCAAAGTATTTATTTTTCACAAGAGTGAAAAGAGATTTTTTATTTTTTATCTTCTGTCAAAATTTCCACTTGGCTTGTTGTCATGTCTATTGCCAAAACCATCGCGTCCGCCACTCTGGCCACCACCATATCCACCACCATTGCTTGGACGATCATTGCTTCTACCACCAAAACTGCGTCTATTATCACTGTGTGGATCATAGCTAGGATTGGCTTGTTTGACTGACAAATTAATTCTGCCTTTTTCATCAACCTCAATAACTTTGACTGTCACCTCTTGATCAACTTTCACCACGTCAGTAATCTTGTCCACGCGTTCATTGGAAAATTCTGAAATATGCACCATACCATCACGGCCTGGCAAAATTTCCACGAAAGCGCCAAAGTCCATTAAACGAACAACTTTACCAGTGTACACTTCGCCCACTTCAATGTCTTTAAGCAAATCAGTAATCCATTTTATAGCTTTGTTCACGCCTTCAGCACCCACGCCGGTGATAGCTACCAGTCCATCATCATCAATATCAATTTTAACATTACAAGCATCAATAATTTCGTTAATAATCTTGCCACCCGCGCCAATAACTTCGCCGATTCTTTCGGCATCAATGCGCATAGTGACAATTTTCGGAGCATATTTAGAAAGCTCTGGCTTGTGAGTTGGAATAGTTTTATTAATAACTTCCAAAATTTGAATTCTAGCTTCTTTGGCTTGAGCCAGAGTTTCTTCGCAAAGTTTCAAGGTTAAGCCAGTGGTCTTAGTATCCATTTGAATAGCAGTGATGCCATCAGTTGTGCCAGTCACCTTAAAATCCATACCACCTTCGCCATCTTCTAAATCTTGCAAATCAGTGAGAATTTTATAATTATCACCGTTTGAGGCAAGACCCATGGCAATGCCAGCAACTGGTTTTTTGAGAGGTACGCCAGCATCAAGCAGAGCCAAAGTAGAACCGCAAGTTGAAGCCATTGAAGACGAACCATTTGAACCCATGACCTCAGAAACAACCAAAATAGTATAAGGAAATTCTTCTTTGCTTGGCAACATAGGAATCAAAGCTTTTTCTGCCAGTGCGCCATGACCGATTTCTCTACGACCGGCTGTTTTGATATTACCAGTTTCACCATAGCAAAACGCCAAAGCATTATAATAATGAATATAAGATTTTTTGGTTTCTCTTTCTGTCATTTCATCCATGACTTGGGCATCGCCTGGAGCGCCAAGTGTGACTACAGTGAGTACCTGAGTTTCACCACGACTGAAAAGACCAGTACCATGAGTGCGAGGAAATAATCCAACTTGACCGGCGAGCGGACGGATTTGATTGAGGGCGCGACCATCAACACGCTGGCCTTTTTCTAAAATCGCACGAGAGACTTCTTCTTCCAAATAGATTTCAAAATTATTTTTGACATAATCAATTATCTCTTCGTGCTTCTCTTGAGCATGGAGCTGTTCCACAAATTTTTCCAACAATTCTTTGGCCACTATTTTTCTTTCACGCTTGGTGCCTTTTGGTTGATTGAATAAATATTTATCAAGCTGAGGCGCAAAGAATTTTTTGGCTTCTTCAAAAACAGCTTTTTTTTCTAAAAGTGGTATTTCATCTTCAGCATAAGCCGCTTCCACTAATTTTTGTTCATCTTGTTTGGGCAAACCGATTTCTGATTTTATCTTTTCCATAAAATCCAAAAGAGGCCTAGCCGAATCCAAACCAAATTTAATGGCTGAAAGCATTTCCGCTTCGGGAATTTCTTTGGCTTCAGCGTCCACCATGAGAACTTTGTCATAAGTAGCGGAAAAAACCAATTTGAAATCAGATTCAGCAAGTTGTTGAACAGTCGGATTCAAAATAAATTCACCTTTGATACGACCAACGCAAATACCAACAAGCGGGCCATGCCAAGGAATATCAGAAATATGCAAAGCCAGGCCAGAGGCTGTGAGAGATAAAATATTGGCTGGATTTTCTTCGTCATAAGACAAGGTGGTCGTAATTACTTGCACCTCATTTCTCATTTCTTGATTGAATAATGGGCGAAGACCACGATCAATCATGCGTGAATCCAAAACGGCGTTATCGGTCGGGCGACCATCACGCTTCACAAATTTTGAACCCTTAATCTTTCCAGCGGCATACATCTTTTCTTGCATTTCCACGGTGAGCGGAAAAAAATCAATGCCCATTCTGGTTTCTTTGGCCATGACAGCAGTCGCTAGAATCACAGTGTCGCCATAGCGCACAATGGCCGCGGCATTGGTTTGGTGAGCGAGCAAGCCCACTTCAACAGACAATTTGCGTCCGGCAAAATCCATCTCAAACTTTTTTGGTTGAAACATTTTTGTTTCCTTTCTTGGCGCCGGTCAAATTGTATTTTATTTGAAAACAAATATTTTCTATCATACTAAAAAACAATTGCTCTCAAATAAATACCGCGCTTGGCCGGGACCGATTATTTTTTAAATAACAAAAGAAGAGAAGGATTATTCCTCCTCTTCTACTTTTGATTTTTCAATTTCTAATTCATCTTCAACAACAATATCATCAGGAACCAATCCATCAGCCAAAATCTTTTCTGGATCTTCTAATCTCTTAGCAACTTTTAATTTTAATTTTTTAACCAACTCTGAAAAACTCTCGGCATTTTCTCTTTCCAAATAACGTAAAAGTTTGCGTCTCTCTGATACTTTGCGAAGCAAACCGCGACGGGAAGAAAAATCCTTTTTATGCTTTTTCAAATGTTCGGTCAAATTTTTGATTTCTTCGGTGAGTAAAGCGATTTGCACTTCGGATGAACCAGTATCGCCTTCATGGGTGGCAAATTTTTTGATAACTTGCGCTTTCTTTTTTTTGTCAATCATTTAGATTGTTCCTTGACGCGAAATTTCCAGTGACCGGTAAAGGCTTACCGAAAAAATCGCCTTAATAATTATGCCTATATCTTATACTATTTCACATCAAATGTCAATATCTTAGAGAGTTGGCTATATTTGTTGCTATTTATATTTTTCGTATTTTATTTTGGTTTTATTAAATTCTTCTTCGGTGTGTTCTGGCAATGTTTTGGCTGGCGTACCAATGGGCATAAGACACAAAACCCGATTTTCTGATGGGATGCCTAAAATTTCTTTGACTTCTTTTTCCGCATTGTCGTTGCCACGAATTTGAGTCCAACAACTGCCCAAATCCTCATCAGTAATGGCTAGCCACAAATGCTCAGCCACAATAGAACAATCTTCCACCCAATCAGGGCTTTCTTTTTCATTACCAACCACAGCAATGACCACATCAGCTTCTTTGATGTGTGTTGACCAAGGAGTGACTTTTGAAAGCAAATCCTTGGTTTGGGGGTTTTTGACCACTACCAATTCCCATGGATAAATCGCATTAGCTGATGGCGAGTACATGGCAGATGTCAAAATGGCGGTTAATTTTTCCTCTGAGACGCTTCCGGCTAAATACTCTCGCACCGATCGGCGTTTTTTAATGGCTGAAATCATAAAAAATGGTTAAATTATTATGCCAGCAGTTTAACATATTTTAATCGTCAAATCAATTGACTTGACCCGATATTAATGCTATGATAAATTTCGTAATTAAGTTAAGTCCTTGTAGTTCAACGGATAGAACACCAGCCTTCTAAGCTGGATATCGTGGTTCGATTCCACGCGGGGATACTAGAGCTTCCGTAGTTCAACGGATAGAACATGGGCTTCCGGAGCCTAGGATGTGGGTTCGATTCCTGCCGGGGGCATAAAATTAAATATGGTGGCTATGGTGTAGTGGTTAACACAGCGGTTTGTGGTACCGTTAACTCGAGTTCAATTCTCGATAGCCACCCCCTAAGGGAAGAGCGAGGCAATTAGCCTCGTTTTTCTGTTTATTTAAGATAAATTTAGCCAGTTCAAACCTAAGTATTTTATTTCTCAATCTTTTAATGAAGGTTTGAACTGAGATTAACCAATGAACATAATCAACCGATAATTGCTGGTCTTTTATTACAAAGCTAATTCCCAAAGAAGAAAGAATCTCACGCTTTACTTTAATGTCTTTTGTTCTATCAAAGACCTGTCTAGCTAAACTTACAAGAGCAAGAGACCTATCCATTCTGTCGATAGCTTGTCGTTGGATTAGTTCTTCGTTGTCATTTAACTGTTTTCCGATGTTTGTCAGTTCATTGCTAAGTCTGATTCTGTCTTCATTGAATTGATCATCGTCAATCATATCCTTAATTCTCATTTGAGTTAGATTGTTGAGCTGTTTTTGTGTTTTGGCGTAAGTGTCATTAAGCATATCTTGGCGCTTATTTCTTGTCTCGGCAGCAACCTGACAATTCCTCTCCAATACTGACAGAGCCCAATCTCTAAACTGGTCATCGATCTCGTACTGTTTTAAAATATCACTTATTTGATCTTCAATTTCTTTGAGCGTAAGTCGACCGCCAGAGCATTTAACATCTGGTTTCTTCTTGGTACAACGATAATACACGTAATTGCACCACTCATTTTTCGTTTTATTAAATTTGTGCTTCTCTTCGCCAGTAATAGAGCAACCACAATGTCCGCACTTAATTAAGCCAGTGTATGAGAACTCTCTGGTTTGAGGTTGCGGCTTCTGAACTTTACTTAGGATTTTTTGTGCTAACTGAAACTCATCAAAAGTTACCATTGGTTTATGATTTCCATTATGCAGCTTACCTCGATATTGAATTACGCCGTAGTAGAACGGATTATGGAAAATACGATACATGACGCTTTTTATTATCGGTACCCCACCCATTTTCTTAGTTTGTCTACTTCTAAAACCCCACTCGTTATTAGCAATGTTAAGTATTTTTTCAACTGAGTATTGGCCAGTTAGTAGAAGATCCCACATTTTCCTGATCAAAAGAAACCGCTCGGGATCCTCAATAATTATATTCTCACTGTCTCGAGGACTATTCAAATATCCATGCGGAGCTTTTCCTGGCAACCAACCTCTTTTAATTTTCCCATCTAACCCTCTCTTTGTATTCTTCTGTAAATCCAGAATAAATTGATTAGCTGAGCCACTTTCAACAGCAAATAATAAAACATTATCTTCTGACAAGAATGTTCGACTTGAAGTTTTTATTTCTTTAATGATGCCGCCCTGCAGTAGCCATTGGATAGTGCCGCTGTCGACCGGATTTCTTGATAGCCGGTTTATTTGCCAACACATAATAGCATCAGCCTCTCCCTTTTTTATTCTTTCAATCATCTGAGAAAAAACAGGTCGTTCATTTGGTTTCTTTGCCGATTTAGATTCGACCAAAGTGTCAATAATGTTAAGATTTTCTCTTTTTGCTAATTCAGTTAGATAGTCAATTTGATCATCAATTGATTGAATCTGCCTATCTTCGCTTTCCAACGATTTTCTAGCGTAAATAAAATAGCGTAAATTATTGTTAGTCATAGTATAAAAATTATTAATTAACACAAAAGGACGGTCTGGCTGA
>JBAXTU010000009.1:0-31748 GCA_037130015.1 bacterium
ATGGCTATCGTCCTTACCAGAGAATGACCTTTCAGTACTCGCTGCATGTTTTAGAGGCGCCAGGAGGAGCTTTGAAGCATTACGCCTATTTAGCTAAGGATTGGAAAGATCCATCAAGAGAATTGGCTAAAGATCTGCGTGAGAAAATTACCACCAAAGGTACAGTTATAGCCTGGAACATGTCATTTGAGAAGGGGTGTAACAGCGAGATGGCAGAGCGGTATCCGGAATTCCTATTATTCTTTGAAGATATCAACAACCGAATGTTTGATTTGATGCAGACATTTAAGAAAGGCTACTACGTCCACAAGGACTTCCATGGCAGCGCTTCAATTAAAAAAGTATTGCCAGTATTAGTGCCAGAATTATCATATGCTGATTTGAATATTCATGAAGGCGGGACCGCTTCTAATAAATGGGGCGAGATGATTAAATTGGAAACACCTCAAGAAGTTAAGGACAGCATTTATGAGAATCTGTTGAAATACTGCGAGCTCGATACTCTGGCAATGGTTAGGATTTTAGATAAATTAATGAAATTATAATAAGACACATCAAATGATTGTCTATGCAATATTTTTGCTCAAAATGCGGAGCAGTAACTAATGATAGCGATGACATCCACTGCCGTAAAGATTTTATTATTCGAATTCAAGGACTTATATTATCTAATGATCTAGATAAAGCGAAAAAGTTATTTTTATCGGAGTCATTTGACGAAAAATGGAAAAGATACGTTTTGAATAAATTTGGAGGAGAAATAAAAAAGATTGTTTCTAGAGAAATAGAAGGTATCGAGCGGGAAAAAATAAATAATTTTAGAAAAACATTAGAGAGAAAACATCAAGAATACTATACCAACCTGGGAATAGAGTATCGAGGCTCTGATTTTCATGGTACTGGGCAGAGATATATTTCGCATTGCTATAGCTGTAAGTCACCTCTTGATAGTTATATTAATATTGAATGTAATATTTGTCATTGGCTTATTTGCGAGTGCGGGGCTTGTGGCTGCGGATCTCGGGTAGATTGAAGATTTAATATAAAAGACTGCCACTCGGACAGTCTTTTATAAAGCAAAATTAGTTTTATCTATTATGTAATGTTAAAGTCAATTCCATGAATTTCTTCAAGTATTTTTAAGGTTGCTTGAACGGAAAGATTAGGCGACTTTTTTATAAAGAGTCTGCCGCTGAATTCCTTATATAAAGGCGAAAGAAATTCATCAGCCCAGGCCGGCGTGAAAGTATTTACGCCATCAAAATCGATTACCAGCTTTTCTTCTTGATTAATGTCTCGTAAACCAGGTAAAAAGGCATCATAAGCCTCTTTGCCATTTGGTCGGGAAGTTAAAGTAGTACCAAATTTACTGAGTTGTATTATCATATTGAGCCGATTTATTTCATCAAATCATCGAGTTCAGCAGACATGAGGGCTGACTTGTTTAGTACGATTTGTTCTTTCTGATTTAAATTGTCAGCTGTCATCCGAATAAGTTTAGTGACAATTTTATCGCCCAATACCACTTTATTGGTTTTTTTGAAATAGGCCTCAATCTTATTATGAAAGAGAGTAGCGTAAATTTTTAATTTATCCTGAGAGGCTGGATGGCTAGTTGTACCATTACTTCTAAAAGATATTTTGTCATTTAGTTTCTCGTCTGCTTTGATCGGTAAATTAACATCGCCAAAATCAATCCAATACTCGCTCAGAGGGCAGACGATTCTGACAGCTCCATCATCTTCAGTCGCATACCAATACATAAAGTAAAAAATATCAGTACTGAGATCCTGGTAAACTTCAATTCTCTCCAAATCTGTTACGGTTTGAATTTTATAATCCTCTAAAAGATGAAGATAGCTCGCTCGCCAATTCATCAACCAATTGTTAATAAAGGTCTGGTCAACAAAGAGAGGCGATAGATCATTTTTCAGATTCTGGTCGCTGACCTTGTTCATCTGAATGGTAAGTTTATCAAATAGCGCCCGCGGATCATTTACATCGATGCCTTTGGCGATAAGATAATCAAAGTCTGGTACCACTTTTTTACCCATATACCAGAGTAAATCATAAATGTCACGACCCTTCTCTTCATAAACATCCTCCCCTACTCCGCGAGTGCCACGCAGAAAGATAGCCGCTAGTTTGCTAGCCATCAACGCACCCATGTTATAAGTCAGGATAACAAAAGACATTTGGTCTCGGTTAATTGGCCGGCGTTCAGAGACAGTTTTAGGGGCGACAAAGTGATTAAGATCGATTTTTACATGGACTTGTTTTGAAGGACTGCCAGAGCTTAATTCCTCTCCAACATGGAATTTCAATAATAAGCCTCTGCCGGTTGTAATCTTAGTCGTTAAAAAGTCTGGTCCGGCGCCATAAGTGTTAATGAAGTAGTCTTCAACTTCTTTCTTCAATCCCTCTAAGAATTTCTCTGTAACAACATGAGAGATTTCAAAATCCAGGTCAACCGACATTCGATTGAGGCCATGAATAATGCGAAGCGCTGAACCGCCGTACATAATCCATTTGCTGTATTCCGGATGATGATAGATAAAATTGAGCACGAAGTACTGCAGTTCTTCTTTGAGGGCATTACGACGTGTTTCTGCATCAACTCCGCCCTGAGCATCAAGTTCTTCAAATTTTCTTTTTAAGATTGCTGATATTTGTTCGCTCATATTAAATATTTATTAATCATTGAATAAAATTTGTCCTGTTCCGCCTTGTCCATTTCGTCGATGTCTATTCTCAGTTCTTCAACCAACCCCTTAATCTGATCAAATTTAATACCACGGAACTGGCGAGTTCTAAAATATAATAAATCAAACAAGGCTTTTGAGGGCGTGGCGATAAAGAAATCAAATTTGCCCTTGGCCAGAACGAAATCAAAAAACAGATCTTTCTTGATCGACTGATAGGCAAAGCTGCCGGCTTTAGTCTGATACTGCCTGGTTACCTTGGGTGTGACGGAGGTAATTGAGTTAATCGCCTCTGTGGCGAGGTTGTAGTACTGCAGAGCGGCCCAGGAGCTAACATATGAAGGCTTACGGATAATATTGGCCAAGTAGAAGGAATAGGACACATCGTTTCTGTTCTTCTCTAAAAAATCGGCCGATATATACAAACCGCCCATAAGCGGTATGATTTCCTTGTATTTCAAGAATCTGCTGATGTAGGTGTCAACCGTGGAGTCCTTAAGCCCTAACTGCAGCCCCAGCTGGCGAACTGTGGTCTTATTGAAGTGAGGCAGAGTATTTAGTTGTTCTAAGAGGTTATTCTTGCTTTTCATATATATGACAGTATTGTATCATATATGAAATGTGATGTCAAGAGTAAATATATAATTGTCTAAAATTAGCTGTTTTACTACACAAACGATGTAGGTTAGACTTTTATAAGGTCGCGTATTATACTGAATATAATGGTAACTAATATCTAAAATAATCATATGCCAAATAAACTGGAACAAAAAAAGCGCTATATTAGGTGTAAAAAATGCAAAGATGAGGTCTTTACCAATACCCGCAGGCGATTAATTGACTGTAAATGCGGCGCCATTTCTGTCGATGGTTGTGATGAGTATGTCCGGGTAAATGGCGATCCGAGTGATTATGAACAAATATCGAAATAGAGTGCTATGCAAGTCAATAAATTTCTCAAGGATGAAGAGTATTATAGCGAACAGTATGATCGGGGCACAATTGAACGATGCCGAGCTTTAGACGATTATGATCCTGAATTTTATAGACAAGAGGCGGCCAAGGGACAAGAACAATTGACTGAGGAAGCTAAGAAACATATTCACTTAGATACGGCGTTTAATAAATGCATATCGGACATGGGTTGTTACTTCACTAAAGGCCTCAGATACTCAAAAAAAGCCGATACGATTAGGCAGTGGATGAAGAGAGACAAGGAACTTGATGATTTACTCGAAGCCACTATCGAGCCGGAAGTTTATTGCACTCATTGCGGCCAAAGAATGTCTTGCACGAGCAAACACTACCACGATTTTGACAGTAAAAAAATCGTCTTGATGTATGACTGTCCGGAATGCCATCGAGCCAGAGCTTTTTACAACGATGGTAAAGAATACGAGTCAGAAACTAGATGTTCCAAGTGTTCCGGTTTGTGTATGGTTAATCATACCAGAGAACCTCAAAAGATTATTAGCATTTTTACCTGCACCTTATGTGGAAATATTGAAAACTATGAATTAGATCTTAGACCGGCACCACCCAAAGATCCAGAGAAAGAGCAACAAAAAAGAAAACGATTTATTGCTGAGAGAGATAGGTATTGCTTTAATGAAGTTGAAGGCCACCACTACATGGATTCTATGATAGCGCTTGAGAATGTCTCTAAGTCATTGAAGGCTCACCAAGAAAAGGAAGCTAATAAGGAATTATATGATAAAGTAGCTGAAATACGGAAATTAAATGTTGCCGGGTTAAAAGAATTATTAGATAAGGAATTAGCGAAAAATAATTATGTCCAGTTAGAATTATCGCAGCCAGAAATAGGAAGGATTACTGCCATAAGTTTTTCTGTTCAAGATGCCAAACCTGAACGAAGTGAATATAACAGCAAAATCACTTTGCAGAAGCTAATTAAAAAGACACTGGATACAACGAACTGGCGCTTAATGAGTGATGGCCTCTATTATCGCCTAGGCATCATACAAGGCAGATTAAGGGGTCATGAGAAGGAAGAGGAGTTGCTGAGTCTAATTGATCCAAAACTAAAAAATAAAAAGCAATCTTAAGAATTAATTTAAGAAATATCTCCTACCAAACCTTGTCTTGTTCGCATCTGGGATTTTTGTGCCCAAATAGTGCCCAAAGTTTGGTAAAAGATGACTTTTCTTGACGACGGATGACAACGGATGAGAATCGTAATAAGCCCGTGTTTATTGACTAATATTAACTTTAATCAATATTTTCTGGATTTTCTAAAACCCCAAAAGCCGTTTTCGAGTCCCGTCCGGTCCGCAGAATGGAACAGATTATAAAAAGTCGCCTAAATGGCGATTTTTTGATATACTAATAAAAAGAGCAATAGGACTAATAAATATATGCTTAAACAGAGGGGCTATTTAGTCAGTTTAATCTCATTTCCATTTTTAATTTGGATTTTATTCGCTTTTATTGGAAATGGGCGTTATTTATTTAATTTTAGTTTTATATTGGATCCCATCGCTTTAATTTTCTTTTTTATCAAAGGATTGCCTGTTGTTTTACTGATTTTATTAGGTTGTAGTTTATTTGCAATTTTTGTGGCAAAAAAAACTAGTCAATCAATTAAAAAATCAATAGCTATAATTTTATGTGCCTTAATCATTACACCGATCGCGTTAATCCCAATTTTTTCTTTAGTTAGAATTATGGCTCATCAAATTGGTTTACAGACAAATAATCAATATTTTTGTCAATTAGAAGCAGAATTAAGTACAAGTTACGAGAATGATCAATCTAGCAATGAATGCTTATTTAAATTAGCACTTAATAACAACAATGCTTCAGTATGTGAGTCTATGGGGTCTGGCGACCTTAAATTAGATTGCTATAAAAATCTAGCTTTCAAAAACAATGACTCATCTATATGCGGAAAGTTGGTAGAATTATCAGTAGGAGAAGGTGCTGAGTATTGGATAGGCGGTGCTAAAATTGTTAATGATTGTTATGAGGAAATGGCGATAAAAAATAATGATCCGTCGCTTTGCGATAAAATGAGAGACGGTTTGTATGCGGAAGGAGTAAAGGCTGAAGATTATAAAATAGAATGTTTATCAAAAATTAAGTGATATTATTTATCCCAATTTAGGTATATAATAATAGCCTCTATTCTGTTTAAAAAAAGTTATAATCTCGCCTGCCTGCCGGTAGGCAGGTCCACTTTCTCCCGCATTTTCCAGAAATCGCCATTTAGGCGATTTTTTGTTATAGTAATAAAACTAATAAATTAAACAAATTATATGGAACAAGATAAGATTAAGGACATCGTTAAAAAAAGCTATGCTAACATAGCTACTTCGCAATCTAGTTATGGTTGTGGTTGTAAATCAGCTCAAGATATTTCAAAAAGCATTGGTTATTCTGATGAAGAAATAAATTCTGTTCCTGATGCCAATCTTGGCTTGGGTTGTGGTAATCCTATCGCCTTAGGAAAAATAAAAGAAGGTGATATTGTTTTGGATTTGGGAAGCGGAGCTGGTTTTGATGCTTTCCTGGCTGCCAAGAGAGTCGGCGTAAGTGGAAAAGTAATTGGCGTTGATATGACCGAAGAAATGATTGCTAAAGCCAAAGAGAATGTTCAAAAATATAATTATACTAATGTTGAATTTAGATTAGGTGATATTGAAGCATTGCCACTTGACGATGGTTCTGTTGATATTATTATTAGTAATTGTGTTATAAATTTAGCACCCAATAAATTAAAAGTGTTTAAAGAAGCTCATAGAGTTTTGAAGTCTGGGGGCAGAATGTATATCTCTGATATTGTCTTATTAGATAATCTATCAGAGGAGCAAAAAAACGATGAAGCATTGATCGCTGGTTGTGTCGGTGGAGCTTTATTAAAAGATGATTATATTTCGATTATAAAAGAAGCCGGGCTTGAGGTTAATATTTTGGGTGAAAATAAAGAAATTAGTAAGCAACAGTATCAAGGGATGCCTCTAGAAAGCTTGGCGGTTGAGGCGGTTAAACTTTAATTAAATTTGGAATACCAATATAACCTTTATTTAGGAAATAAGTTCTAACATCGTCTATTACCCCCCGCATTTTTTTAAAAGTCGCCTAAATGGCGATTTTTTGAGTAATAATAAAGAATTGTAAATTTATTTGCACTAATCGTATCAATATGATATGATTAAAAGGTATAAATGATACGAATAAAAATATGACTAAAATAGAACAAAAACAGCAAAAGATCATTAAACTAATGTTGGGTGGCGGTATTTTGTCATCTTCAAATATTCATCAAGAATTAATAAAAATAGGAGAAGATGTTTCTTTGGTGACAGTTAAGAGAATTTTAACCCAAATAGTTAAGGATGGCTTATTGAATAAAAGTGGCGCTGGGCGTACGACTGGCTATACTTTGAGTATTAAAGGAAGATTATTGGCTGATATTGATGCTAAAGAATATTGCAGTGTAGATCCTGATAAGCGTATAGGATTAAAGCAATATAACTTTGAGTTATTAAAAAATATTCCTTCTGATATTTTTACTCCAGAAGAATTGAGGGTTTTTAATAATAGTACCGTTGAATATCACAAACGAACAAAAAATTTGTCATCAGTGCTTGAAAAAAAAGAGCTTGAACGCTTAATTATTGAGTTATCTTGGAAATCGTCTAAGATTGAAGGTAATACTTATACTTTATTAGACACCGAAAAATTGATTTTGGAAAATAAAGAAGCGCCAGGCCATGATCGTAAGGAAGCACGGATGATTTTGAATCATAAAGAGGCTTTTAACTATGTTAGAAAATATGCTAATAAGTTTAAGACTTTAACTCGAAAAAATTTGGAAGAATTGCATTCTATTTTAGTCAAGGATTTAAGTGTGGAATTGGGTTTGCGAAAAAGACCCGTTGGAGTTTTAGGCTCTATTTATCGGCCATTAGATAATAGTCAGCAAATTCTTGAAGCAGTTGAATCTCTTAGTAAAGCCGTGACAAAAATATCTAATCCCTATGCTAAGGCGCTAGTTGCTATTTTAGGTTTGAGTTATATCCAGCCCTTTGAAGATGGTAATAAAAGAACCTCACGCCTTTTGGCTAATGCCATACTTTTGGCTTACAGTTGCGCGCCGTTATCATATCGTAGTGTTGATGAAAACGATTATCGCGAGGCGATTTTGGTATTTTATGAGCTTAATTCCATTATGCCATTCAAGAAAATATTTATGGCGCAATACGAATTCGCAACTAAGAATTATGCAGTTAAATAAATATCTTAGTAGATTTTTGGTATATAATAACCACCTTTATATTCTTTAAAAAAAGTTATAATTTCGCCTGCCTGCCGGTAGGCAGGTCCGCTTTCTCCCGCATCATAAAAATAGTATCGTGTGACCCGAAGACCCGGCATCTTGCTGGGTTTTTTGGTTGCTCATAAAACTTGTCCACAGAGGGTATATGGGATTCCAGAATCGGGTGCGCTAATTTATTTTTTGGTTTCCGTCGTATCGGCAATATTTTTTATCTTGGCATACTCGCTGATCATCGCCAAGAAAATTTCTCCGAATTGTTCAAGTTTCTGCTCGCCGACGCCGGTGATTTTTAATAATGATTGCGAGTTTTGCGGGTAATAGGTTGCCATTTCTTGCAAAGTATTATTGCTAAAAACAACATAGGGAGGAACACCCATCTGATCAGCTAAACGTTTGCGCAAGATGCGTAGTTCTTGGAATAATTCTTCGTTATATGCTAAATTGTTTTGCGTCGGCTCGCTAGGGTGGCTGACAGTATTCGACTCTATTAGTTTAATGCTAAGTTTTTGTTTTAAAAAAATTAAAGCAGAATTAGTCAATTGCAAAACAGGGTATTGTCCGTCGGTTTTTTGCAATAGACTCTTATTGATTAATTGGTTGATGATTTGATTTAGTTGATCCCGATTGAAATCTTTAACAATACTAAAAACAGACAATTTGTCATGGCCAAATTGTTCGAGGCGTTCGCTCTTGCTACCTATTAGTATTTTGGCAATATGCCCCGCACCGAATTTTTGACCGGTACGTATGACTGCTGATAATATTTTTTGAGTGATTTCCGTCCCGTCAAATTCCTTGGCTGGTTCAAGGCAGAAATCGCAGGCGTCGCAACTATCAGCTTCAGATTTCTCACCAAAGTAATTTAGTAAATATTTATGCCGGCAAGAATCTAGTGAACTATAACGCATTATATCATCTAATTTTTTCCAAGCTCGATTTTTTTCCGCTTCATCATCAATTTCGTTGATAAAATAGGCATGTTTTTGCCTATCGCCGGGAGAGAAAAATAATACGCATTCGGCCGGCAAGCTATCGCGTCCGGCACGGCCGGTTTCCTGATAGTAGCCCTCAATTGATTTAGGCAAATCTAAATGGACAACCAATCGGACATCCGGTTTATCTATTCCCATGCCGAAAGCGATGGTGGCGGTTATAATGTTTATCTGATCTTTAATGAATCTGTCTTGAACTCTTTCCCTTTGGACTGCACTGAGTCCGGCATGGTAGGCGCCGGTTTTAAAGCCCGCTTTTTGCAACTTATCCGCTAATGCATCCGTGCTTTTGCGGGAAAAACAATAAATAATGACGCTTTCATTCTCATATTTTTTTAGCAGTTTTAATAATTGCGGAGTAAATTTCTTTTTGGGCAGGACTTTGTAAGTAAGATTTGGCCGATCAAAACTGGAGATAAATATTTTCGGCTCTCTCAGTGATAGTTGCGAGAGGATATCCGCTCTGACTTTTCCCGTAGCTGTGGCTGTCAGCGCCACAATCGGCACAGTAGAAAAAATATCTCGCAATTTTCTTAAATTACGATAATCCGGACGAAAGTCATGGCCCCATTCGGAAATACAATGCGCTTCGTCAATGGCGATGAGAGAAATCTTGACTTCCTGAAGAAAATTTATAAAGCTTGATACAGCCAGACGTTCTGGAGCCAGATATAAAATTTTGAGTTTGTTATCCTTGGCTTTTTGTTGAGTAGCCGTTATTTCCGCCGGAGTCATAGTACTGTTAATCAGGCCGGCGACAACGCCATTAGCTCGCAGTTGATCAACCTGATCCTTCATTAAAGAAATAAGCGGAGAAATAACGATAGTTAATCCGTCCAGCATTAAGGCCGGCAATTGGAAACACAACGATTTTCCTCCGCCGGTCGGCATTAGCACTAGGCAATCACGTCCACTTATTATTTCTTGAATGATTTCCTGTTGCCCGGCTCGAAATTCATCATAGCCGAAATATTTTTTTAATAATTCTTGCATGGGAAGTTAAATTTATTGTCCATAATCTTATATTGGTTATATGTATGATTTATTGTATCTAATTAATTTTACTTCATCAAATCATCAAGTTCGGAAGACATCAGAGCTGATTTATTTAGAACGATCTGTTCTTTTTGATTAAGATTATCCGCTGTCATCCGGATAAGTTTAGTCACAATTTTGTCGCCTAACAGTACTCTGTTGGTTTTTTTGAAATAGGCTTCAATCTTATTATGAAAGAGTGTGGCATAAATTTTTAATTTATCCTGCGAGGCGGGCTTACTGCTAGATCCATTGCTTTGAAATATTATTTTATCCTCTAAACTTTTGTCCGCTTCAATTGGCAAATTGCCATCACCAAAATCAATCCAATATTCACTTAAGGGACAGACGATGCTGACAGCTCCTCCGTCTTCTGTTTCATACCAATGCGTGAAGTAAAAAATACCTCTGCTAAAATCTTGGTATATTTCAATTTGTTTTAGATTAGTCATGGTTTGAATTTTGTAGTCTTCTAACAAACGCAAATAACTTTCGTGCCAATTCGTTAGCCAATTGTTAATAAATGTCTGATCAACAAATAACGGAGAAAGATCATTTTTTAGATTCTGGTCGCTGACTTTGTTCATCTGAAGAGTGAGCTTGTCAAACAATGCTCGCGGATTCTTTGCATCAATGCCCTTGGCTATAAGATAATCAAAATCTGGTACCACTTTTTTGCCCATATACCAGAGTAAATCATAAATATCGCGGCCCTTCTCTTCATAAATAGCTTCGCCAACGTCGCGAGTGCCACGCAGAAAAATAGCCGCCAACTTGCTGGCCATCAGCGTACCCATATTATAAGTTAAAATTACAAATGACATTTGATCATGGTTAATTGGCCGGCGTTCTGAGACGGTCTTGGGGGCGACAAAATGATTGAGATCGATTTTTACATGGACTTGTTTTGAAGGATGGCCGGAGCTTAGTTCTTCTCCAACATGGAATTTTAATAATAAGCCTCTGCTAGTAGTGATCTTTGTCGTCAAAAAGTCTGGTCCGGCGCTATAGGTATTAATGAAGTAGTCTTCAACTTCTTTCTTTAATTCTTCTAGAAATTTTTCTGACACAATATGGGAGATTTCAAAATCCAAGTCAACTGACATCCGATTGAGATCATGAATAATGCGAAGCGCTGAACCGCCATACATAATCCATTTGCTGTATTTGGGATGATGGTAAATAAAATTGAGCACGAAATACTGCAATTCTTCCTTTAGTGCATTCCGGCGTGTTTCCGCATCAACTCCGCCATGGGCATCAAGGTCGTCAAACTTTCTTTTTAGGATGGCTGATATTTGTTCGCTCATATTAAGTATTTTTTAATCATTGAATAAAATTTGTCCTGTTCTGCTTTGTCCATTTCGTCTATGTCTATTCGCAGTTCTTCAACCAGTCCTTTAATTTCTTCAAATTTGGTACCGCGAAACTGGCGGGTTCTAAAATATAATAAATCAAACAAAGCCTTTGAAGGCGAGGCAATAAAGAAATCAAACTTGCCTTTGGCGAGTACGAAATCAGAAAATAAGTCTTTCTTGATCGACTGATAAGCAAAATTACCGGCCTTAGTTTGGTACTGTCTGGTCACTTTGGGTGTGACTGAAGTTATGGAGTTAATCGCCTCGGTTGCAAGGTTGTAGTACTGGAGAGCGGCCCAGGAGCTGATATAGGACGGCTTGCGAATAATATTGGCCAGGTAGAAGGAATAGGACACATCATTTCTGTTCTTCTCTAAAAAATCGGCCGAGACATACAAACCACCCTTAAGTGGGATAATTTCTTTGTATTTCAAGAATCGGCTGATATAAGTGTCAACCGTGGCGTCCTTGAGTCCTAACTGCAACCCCAGCTGGCGAACTGTGGTTTTATTGAAGTGGGGCAGGGTATTCAGTTGTTCTAAGAGGTTATTCTTGCTTTTCATATATATAACAGTATTGTATCATATATGAAATATGGTGTCAAGAGTAAATTAATAATTGGCTAAAATTAGATGTTTTATTATAAAAAATTGTTTATTAATTAAAGTTTTGTGATATAATAATCCTCTCTATTCTCCTTAAAGTAGGTTATAATACCGTCCACTTTCTCCCGCAGAATGGAACAGATTATAAAAAGTCGCCCCAGTGGCGATTTTTTGGTATAATGTTAAAAATAATATAAAAATAACCAATATGTACGGACCAATTTTAAAAGGTAAAAAAGTAATTCTACAACCAGCGAAACTTTCCGAGGCCAAACAATATTTAACTTGGCTAAATGATTATGAGGTTACAAAATATATCAGCAGTAAAAGTGACTTAACACTGGATCAGGAAAAAGAATTTCTTAAAAATAAAAAAATAGATAACGAAGTTTATTGGTCGGTCTACACCAAGAGTGGCAAACATATTGGCAGTACTGGTCTCCATAATTATTCACCGACTCATAAACGAACAAGTTGGGGAATTATGATTGGTGATAAATCGGAGTGGAATAAAGGTTATGGTACTGACATTTTACGAACCGTTATGGCCTATGCTTTTAATAAATTAAAATTAAATCGTTTTGAATTGGAAGTTTTCCATAAAAATATTGCTGGCCTTAAATGTTATGCTAAATGTGGTTTCAAAAAAGAAGGTGTGCGAAGGGATTTCTTTATGAAAAATAATGAAGTTTATGATTCTATTATGATGTCTGTCCTAAGAGATGAATATAAAAATTAAAAGTATGAAGATACAATTTAATAAAGTGACGTGGTATTCGTGTCTATTAGCTATTATTATATATGTAGGCACTTTTGGGATTGCTTTTTATTTAGGCTGGCTTTTTGGAGGAATAAAATAATTATCTATGTTTAAGCGCCAAACATCAGAAAATAATAAATCCCAAAAAAACCAAGCACCAAGCTTGGTTGGTTTATTACGCCGATATGCAGGTATTATAATTCTGTTGGTAATACTCACTATTATAGCGAATGCTCTAAGTATTGCTATCCCTAAAATTATTTCGGTTGCCATAGATACTTACACAAATGGCAAATTTTCTATCACTTATCTGGTTATAGAATTTTCTATTGTAGCTGGTCTAATTTTTATCTTTACATATTTGCAAAGTATTGTTTCTGTTTACGCCTCCGAGCGCGTGGCTCGCGATTTGCGTAATGAGATTGTTGCCAAAATATCTGTTCAGCCATATTCCTATATTGAAAAAGCAACGCCTGCGAAGCTTTTAACCAACCTGACGTCCGATGTTGATTCTGTTAAAGTGTTTGTTTCAACTGCTATTGTCGCTCTCATTTCGTCAATCTTTTTAATTATTGGTGTGTCTGTTTTACTTCTAGTGACCGATTGGCAACTGGGGCTGGCCGTGCTTTCTGTTGTACCTTTTATTGCAGTCACTTTCTTTTTTGTTTTTAGTAAAGTACGCAAACTGTTTATAAAATCACAAGAAGCGATTGATTGGCTTAATAAAGTTATTAGTGAAAGTATTTTAGGCGCAACCCTTATTCGTTTGATTAATTCACAAGATTCAGAAACCAAAAAGTTCGTCAATGCTAATACCGAAGCGAAAAAGGTGAGTTTAAAAATACTTGGTTTGTTTGCCAGCTTGGTTCCTGTTGTCACCTTTTTTACAAATGTCGCTACACTTGTCATTGTTCTTTTGGGCGGTCATTATGTTATTTCTGGTTCAATGTCGTTGGGCAATTTTACGGCTTTTAATAGTTATCTAGCGATTCTAATTTTCCCCATTATGATTCTCGGTTTTATTAGTAATCTTATTGCTCAAGCCCAAGCTTCCTATGGACGTATATCTTTAGTGCTAAATGCGCCGGTTGAGAAAAAAAATGGCGGACTTAAGGTGGTTTTGCGTGGCGATGTTGAGGTAAAAAAAGTGATGGTTAAATTTGATGAAAAGTTGGCGCTCAAAGATATTTCTTTTTCTGTTAAGGCTGGTAGCAAAACGGCCATTATTGGTCCAACTGCTGCAGGTAAGACGCAATTATTATATCTAATGGCCGGCCTATTAGAACCGTCAATTGGCGAAATTAATTTTGACGGTAAAAATATTAATAAATACGACAGAGAGAGTTTATATAGTCAAATTGGTTTTGTATCTCAAGATAGTGTCATGTTCAATTTGAGTTTGCGTGAAAATATTGCTTTTAGTAATACCGTCAAGGATGAAGACATAAAAAAAGCAATTGCCACCGCTGAGCTGACAGACTATATCAAAAACTTGCCACAAAAATTAGACACTATTGTTTCAGAAAGAGGCACCAGTCTTTCGGGCGGACAGAAACAACGCATTATGTTGGCGCGCGCCTTGGCCATTAATCCAAAAATATTATTGCTTGATGATTTTACGGCGCGGGTTGATGCTAATACCGAGCGCAAAATTTTAAGCAATCTCGCCAAAAATTATCCTGGATTAACTCTTATTTCAGTGACTCAGAAAATTTCATCTGTTGAACATTACGACCAAATTATTCTTTTGATGGAAGGTGAATTATTAGCCAAAGGCACTCATCAGGAATTAACGCATTCATCACCAGAATATGTCCAAATTTATCAGTCGCAACAAAGTATAAATCAATATGAATCAAGCAATGAAAAATAATCTATGAATTACTCTTTAACTAAAACTGACATAAAAAAAGAAAAAGAAAAAAGCGTCTTGTTGACAGCCTGGCGTCGGTTGGTGCCACTACTGGCGGAAGAAAAGCGTTTTGTGGTGTTAGCGATGGTTTTTGCTCTAATAAGTTCAGCCACTACTTTGGCTGTGCCGATAATCATCGCCCATATTGTTGATGTCTATATGGTAACTTTTGATTTCCATGGCGTGTTATTATTTTCCGGATTATTGGCAGTTATATTTATTTTGGGGGTCATTGCCAGCTACGGCCAAATTAAAACCATGGGTGGTGTGGGCAGACGATTACTTTTTAATTTGCGTAATAAAATATTTAATAAACTTCAAGAACTGCCCGTAGCTTTTTTTAACCAGAATAAGGCCGGTGATCTTATTTCGCGCATCAATAATGACACTGACAAACTCAATCAGTTTTTTGCTCAGGCCTTGATGCAATTTATTACTAATATTATTTTAATTATCGGCGCTGGAATTTTTTTGGTTGTGATTAATTTTAAGCTCGGCTTGGTATCTTTGGTGCCGGCAATTATTGCTCTTGTTTTTACTCAGCTACTTTCGCCCTGGGTCAAACGCACCAGCCTGACTAGTTTGCAAACTTTGGGCGCCATGAGCGCGGAAATTCAGGAAAGCATTAATAATTTTAAAGTGATTGTGGCCTTTAATCGCCTTGATTATTTTCGTAATAAATTCAAAGAAGCCAATGAGCTGAATTATAAGGCATCTATATCGGCTGGTGTGGCCAGTAATATATTCAATCCAATCTATATGCTGGCTTCATCTTTGGCGCAGTTGGCTGTTTTGGCGTATGGTATTTATTTAATATCAGCGGGCAGTTTTACTGTTGGATTACTGATTGGATTTTTGCTGTATGTTAATAGTTTTTATAATCCACTGCGACAATTGGCCTCGGTATGGTCGTCGCTTCAGCTGGCCTTAGCTGGTCTGGATCGTATTTCCGAAGTTTTGGCATTAGAATCAAATCTAAAAATAATAATCAAAAAAAACACCAAGACGATTACTTCGTCAACTGTAGTTTTGGAATTTAAAAATGTATTTTTTCATTATGTTGAAGGTCAAGATGTTTTGAAAGATGTAAATTTTCAATTGGAAAGGGGCAAGACTTATGCTTTGGTGGGGCCGACTGGCGGTGGCAAGACAACAACAGCGTCACTGATGGCGCGACTTTATGATCCCTGTCATGGCACGGTTTATTTGGAAGGGAAAGATATTCGTTTTTATGAGTCAAGTGAACGGGTAAAAAAAATTGGTTTTATTCTTCAAGAGCCTTTTCTTTTTAATGGCACAGTGCGCGAAAATATTTTATATGGTAATGAAGAATATCAGGCGTTAACAAATGATGAATTATTGTTAATATTAAAAAAAGCCCATTTAACAAAATTATTTTCAAAATTTTCAGACGGCCTAGAGACGAGCGTTTCTTCCAGTGGTGATTCTGTCAGTTTAGGTCAAAAGCAATTAATTGCTTTTATTAGAGCTGTATTGCGCCAGCCGGATATTTTAATTTTGGATGAAGCAACAGCCAATATTGATACAGTGACCGAACAGCTATTAGAAGATATTATTAATATCTTGCCAGAAAAAACTACTAAAATAATTATCGCTCATCGCCTTAATACGATTGAAAATGCCGATGATATATTTTTTGTCAACGCCGGTGAAGTGACTAATGCCGGCTCAATGCAACATGCTGTTGATTTGCTTTTGCATGGGGAAAGACAAAGTTAGGGTTTAATTCATTTTTAAAAATAAAAAAACTACATTTTTTTGTTAACAGTTGTGCTATAATAATATAAACAATCAAATTTAACTATATGCGGGAAATAAAAACTGTGCAAAAAGTTAACATTTTCTCGGTTATAACTTTAACTTTTATTGGCTTATTTACTGCACTTAGTCTAGCTTTTTTTACTATCATTCTTGGTCAAGGTTTGGTTTCAATGATGGCTGTTATTATACCGCCACCCATTACTAGTCCGAATTTTCCAGGCTTTAGTCTGGGGACAATTGTTAGTCCTTGCAGTAGTTTGTCTGTCACTGATAAGTTGGCTTGTAATAAAGCTTTTTTTCGTTTTGCTTGCTCGGAGCCAGTGGCAATTTATGCCACCGACTATGCGGTGTCAATCACAAATCCGTTTATTGATGCTAGAATTACCGAACCCTGCTCATCTTTTTGTAATAAATATTTTTCCGCGTCCGGCTTTGCTTCTACTGTCGCTTGTCGTCAATCTGCCATAAATTTTGTTTCTGGTAATAATGTTTTGGCATCCAGTACTGACGGTACAATTAATCTGACTAATCCTTATGCGACTGATCCGTCGCTATTTTCTTTTAATCCATCAAAATTGCAGAATTATTGCAATAGTTTAATGACAGCGATGAAACTACCACTAACGCATAATTGGAATACCACCTGTTATTCTGCCATTAATAATTTTATCAATGCCTCCACCAAGACTCCAAACGGGTATATTGGATTCAAACGCTGGTTAATTGATCGTCTGCGACCCTGCGGTAACGGCATTACTGATGGAAGTTTGGGCGAAGAGTGTGATGATGGTAATTTTGTTAATGGTGATGGTTGCAGTAGTCACTGTATTTCTGAAATTTCCAATGTGACGACTACCAATAATTTGTGGGTTGCCAACCTGTCTGATAGCTATTTAAATATTAGTACTAAATTTAATATTCAATATACTTATAGTAAGTTTGGACGCAAATTAAATTTGAGTTTAATTAATGTTTCAACTAGTAAGGAATATTTTATTTTACCTGATATTATCAATAATGGTCCAATTATCGCCACCATACCGACAACTACTTGGGGTGGGTTAAATAAAGATTGTAATAATTTGCTTCAGCCGGGAGAATACAAGCTAAAAATTTGTGCCACCAATGTCTCTGCTTTTTCTTCAGTTTCCAGTGCTACGGCCACGCCTATAGTTGAGTCATGTGGTTACTCGTCAATTATTACTTATGCCTTGTCAGGAATTTCACCGACGGAAATTCAACGTGATCCTGATGTTATGCTGTTGGAAATTGGTAATAATGATTTTTGCAGTATAATTGATAATTATGATGAGACATTAAAAAAGTATTGTTTGGATAATTGGCAGAAAAATTTAACCTCGCAATTTTGTGTTGATATTATGCAATCAGTTCATTCTCGTTTTTTCTTTGTTGATGGTTATCGTAAGATTGTCAATGATGTTGCCGATGCTGCTTATTGGAAAGTTGTTTCTCCATTAAGTACTTATAAGGGTATCTGCGAAGATGCCAAATACAACATAACAATGGTTCAATTGGTGATTAAATTTACCAGTGATATTGCTAAACAAAAGATTTTCATGGATTCTGTATGTGGTCTCACCAAAGAAAGCAAAAAAATAGTTGTGTTAATAAATGGTAAAAATGAAGTTATTGATTATAAAAAGAAAACCAGCGCCGATTTTATGTGGTGCAATGATACTTGTACTGGAGATTGTACTTGTTATCAGTTATCTGATGAGTATAAAAATAGTCAGTATTATAGAAAGGAGTGTGTTCCAAATATTTCTGAACCATTAGTACTTGGTGGAGTTGCAACTTCTAAAAATCTAAACGATGAAGTAGCATGCAAAGCTGATGTGTTTTTTAGGCAATTTAGTTCTTATTCATCTCATATTATTTATGATGGCAGGCCACATGACGGCACTAATTTGGCAATTGATTTGCGTGTGTCAGGCAATGATTATGATGCTATGAGCACTGGTTATAGTTTTATAAAGATCACTGGACCGACATGGGCATTGGATAGAAGAAATCCTTATGCTTTAAGAATATTTCCTGAAATTACTCCATGTGCTAAAAAGCAATTTCAACAAGCTCACGGTGCTACAAGACCAGCATCAATTATTCATTTGGATGTAAAAAGAGACAAAGGAAAATTTCCTTGTATTTTTTATAATAATGTTTGGAATTCATGCGCATATGGCTACAATTCTGATTTTTTTAGAAGTCCGCTATCTTCAGTGGACTGGGCAAAAGAAGTTGCAGATTGTCCAGCCTGGTAGTAATAAAAACAACCCTTGACGTAAATCGTCAAGGGTTTTTAAAAAAAGGTCGTCTTATTTGTAGTCAGCAATGTCCTTATGATCTTTAAGGGCTTGCCAGACTTTTTGCAGAACATGTTCGGCTGATTGGTCACCGAGTGGCACGATTATGGTTAGATAATCGCAGTGTGACTTGTTGGCGATAATTTTGTCATTAATGACAACTTTTTTGCCAACGATTGTTTGCCACTCCTCAGTGTTGATTGAAAGTTTTCTGATTTCTTTCAATTGTTCTTCGTCTAGTGGGCGATTGAATGTTAATCGTAGGTCGTCTTTGTCTTGCCAAGCGAACCAGTAGTACTGGCAACCTTCGCCGTAGTAATCAATTGGTATGCACCAACCCTGACTGACTTCATAGTGGTTGGCTGGCAGATTGTGCCGCATTTCTTTGATGAAATTTATTCCATCAGTATTACTGAACTCATCAAATCTATGATTGACAGTAATATTGTGGCTGGTGCATCCGGCCAAAACGACAGCCGTGATAAAAAGAACTTTTTTCATTATATTCTCCTTGCGACAAAGTCGCAGTTTTTTGCTTAAATTAACATTAACTCATTATTATATAATATCATGTATATTAATTTTTGTCAAGTAAAAAAAATACCCTCTCAGTATTTTTAACTGAGAGGGTTTTATTGTCTTTAATTTCTTATTCAAAGAACTGGTTAAATTCTGCTTGGGTTATTTTTAAATCATCAAGAGTGATGATGTTTTTTTTCAAAAAATAATCCAAGTCTTTGAGTTTTATGACTGTTTCAGCGCAACAGGTTGGACTGTGTTTGCCGGAGCGAAAAGTATTTATGTCTTGTTGCGCATAAAGTATAATTCCGATTTTGACTAACTGTGCAAAGTCGGGATCTTTTTTTTCTATGGCTTGATAATCCAAAAGTCCTTTAATAACAGCCATCTCAGCATAGGTTTGGGCGTTATATAATTCCTGTTTATGGCTGATAAAAAAGACAGCAGTTTTGTCTATTAGTTTTGTTTTTTCCTGTTCCGTGGCCGTGGCTTGTTGACTGCGGAATTTGCGCAGTTGGTTTGGTATACTGATTGTAGCCGGAATATCAGTGGTTGTTTGCCAATTTGTTTTTTGGTTCAGTTGATTGTTGTTATAACCTGTAAAAATCAAACCGACTAAAGCAAGTAGAAAGATTAGGATTGGCACAAACCAATGTATAGTTGGTCCTGCTTCTGTTTTGGTAGTCATGAATTTTCTCCTTTTTGTTGAAAGATCAAAATTGATTATATTATTATAAGTTGTTTTGTTGCTTATGTCAATGGTTATTAAAAAAAATTACCCCTCAAACATGTTTACATATTTGAGGGGTTTGGTTATTGTTTGCGGACTTATTTATCCGCGGTTGTTGACGGTGGCGGGGGAGGAATTGGCGCATCCAGTTCCAGTGGCGACTCCTCTTTGATATTTTTTATTTCTTTGACCGTCCTTTTGGACAGTCCTTTGCGCATGAAGCCTCCTTTGGCTTGAGCTAATACATCAAGAGTTTCGCCAATTTTAGCATCGGTCTTGGCAAGACTTTCTTTAGTCTCTTTGGACCGAGCATCAATTGTATCAATGCGTTTACCCAAAGTTTCTTGGGTTAGTTTACGCTCGGTTTCAGCCGAGTTAATTTTTTTGTCTAGGCCTTCCATTTTTGTCTTTAGCTCCGTTAATGTCGCTAAAGTCGCGTTAATTTCGGCAATGGTTTTTTTAGTCCCTTCAATGGACTTTCCCACTAGCGCCGCATCAAAGAGCGATTCTTGCGCTCCTATTTTGGATTCAGTAGCGCTTTTTGTGGCTGATGTTGCGCTGTCTATGGCTATCTTTGCATTCTTAAACACATTGTCAGCGCTAGTACTGACTGCAACGGCATTGGCTTTGGCTTCTTCGGCACTGGCCTTGGCCCTATCAGCATCTTTTGCAACTTCAGTTGCCATGCCTGCAACGGCTTCTTTGACTCTGTTATTAACAGAGTCTTCAAAAGCTTTTTGTTGCTGGGCTTGAGCCTTGGTGTCTTTGGAGCTATTGTATGTGCATATCCAGATAGTATATCCGGAAATACACACAACTGTCACAATAATAGAGGTTAACAATACATTTTTTGCACTCATGGTTTTCTCCTTGGCGCTAGGCGCACCGTTGTTTTTTTACCTTTTCAATCACCCACATGGGTAATTGTCCGTCTTCAAATTGAAAATGATCTATATTAACCAGAATTTATCTGGGATATTTAATTATAGCATACTTAAAAAACATTGTCAATCTATTTTGTTATTATTTGTCTTATTTTAGCTATTTTTATTATAATTTTAAATTAATAACATGGATTATGGTATAATTAAACCATGAAAAAGCTTGTCTTCTTTACTTTTGTGATTTTTGCGTTTTTATTTGCCATGCCTGCTTTGGCCGTGGAGAATTTTAATTTCTTAAGGTTTTTTAATACTCAAACTTTCACCCAAGACAAGGAAATTGCCTTGCCAGCCAGTTTGGCTCTTTGGAATTTGAGCGCCATTGATCTTGGCGGTGATGGTACTTTTGAAATTTTAGCCGGTTCGCCCAGTGGCGTCAAAACAACAGTAAAAATTTTGCGCAGTGATGGTTCAAAAATTAATGAATTTTCGCCTTATGATAAAAATTTCAAAGGCGGAGTTTCTGTGGCCAGTTGTAATTTGGACAATGACGGCCAAAGTGAAATTATCACCGGACCAGCTTCTGATGGCGGACCGCATATCAGGGTTTTTGACGGTTATGGCAAAGAAAAAGTAAATACCGGTTTTTTTGCTGGAGATAAAAATAAAAAAATGGAAACGTCTGTTGGTTGCGCTGATATTAATGGTGATAAAAAAGATGAAATTGTAGTAGTGGCTGGCGAGCCATACAATCAAAAAATGATTGGAATTTTTGATGCCAGCGGAAATAAAATTGCGCAAGTAAAAACCGATTTAGTGGGACGAGGCATAAAAATTTCCAAAGTTGATTTGGGTGGTGATGGCACGGATGAAATTTTGGTTTCCGGCGGATATCTTGATGGTTTAAAACTTAGAATTTATCGTGGAGATTTAAGTTTGCTCAGTGGGTTTTTGAATAATGACTCAAATCTTAAAGACGGAGCCTCAGCTATTGGCGCGGATATTGATGGTGATGGCAAAAGTGAAGTTATATCTTTTGCTGGTTCGCTTTTGCGTCCGAGCGTAAAGATTTTTGACGGTTATGGCAATGAAAAAAATTCTTTCATGGCTTGGAATGAAGATTTTTTGGGCGGAGTTTCTGGATTAGTCGCTGACTTTAATGGCGATGGCAAAAAAGAAATTTTAGTCACTCCCAAAAGATTGGTCACTGGCCGGACAGATTTGGGAAAATATATTGAAGTCACACTTTCCACTCAAAATTTTAAATATTTTGATCAAGGCATAATGCTGGGTGAATTTTTAACTTCCACTGGCAAGCCATCAACTCAGACACGACAGGGAACATTCACTGCTTTTTCCAAATATGAAATGGCTTATGGTGGAATCAGCGGACAGACATGGGGCATGCCATATTTTATCGGATTTTATAAATCAGGAGCAACAGAAAATGGTATTCATGAGTTGCCATTTTTAAATGGTTTGCGCGAGGGCAATGGTGATTTGGGTCATGCAGTTTCGCACGGCTGTGTCAGGCTAGGTATTGGGCCGGCCAAAGAAGTTTTTAATTGGGTGGAGATAAACAAAACCAAAGTCTGGGTTCATAGATAGATTGATAAATATTTGTAAATAAAAAAATCGCCATTGACGGCGATTTTTTGTATTTTTATAAAGCGAAAGTTTATTTGGCTTTGGCTACGATTTTAGCAAAGATATCCGCATGGTTTTTGGCTAGTTCAGCTAGTACTTTTCTATCAAGGTCAATGTTGGCTTTTTTAATACCACCAATGAATTTGCTATAGCTCAGGCCAAACGGTTTCAAAGCCGCTGACAATTGAATTTGCCACAAGCCTCTGGCTGTTCTTTTTTTGTTTTTACGATCGCGATAAGCATAAGCGCCGGCTTTGGTGACGGCCACCTTGGCTTTTTTGATGGTATTGCGACGTCCGGCTTGAAAGCCTTTGGCGCGCTTCAAAATATTTTTTCTATTTTTACTATGGATGACTCCTCGTTTTACTCTTGGCATATTATCTAGTTAAAAGTTAGAATTAGTTAAAAGTTTATAAAGTAGAAAGTTTATAAAGTTAGAAAGCTGGTTAGAAAAATACTTTATAAACTTTATGAACTTTCAACTTTTTACTTCGTTAGTTGTACGGTAAAAAGCGTCTGATGTTTTTGGCGTCCACTTCAGCAATAGTGCCATCACGGCGTTTGTTCCGTTTGGTGTTGCCTGTCTCGCGGGCATTGAAGTGATCTTGACCGGCGGTGCGTTTGATAACCTTTTTATTTTTAGTAATGGTAAATCTTTTGGCAACGGCTTTTCTAGTTTTGATTTTCGGCATATTTTTTATTTATTTAATTTGATATTTTAGATGGCAATGGCCATTGATAAACGGCCTCCCATTTTTTTGACTGGCTGTTCTATTCGTACTTCTTTTTTATTTTCTTTTAATTTTTCAGTGATCATTTTCAACATGGCTTTGATATTGTCTCTGGCCAGATCTTCATGTTGATTTTCTCTGCCTCGCAGTTGCAGTTCTATGCGCACCTTATCGCCGTCAACAAGAAAGCCGGCCGCTTGATTGGCGCGGAATTCCAAATCATGTTGGCTGATGCGGAAAGAAATTTTGACCGTTTTTGTTTCAATGGTTTTGGTTTTGCTTTTTTGTTTGCGTTCAGCTTTTTCTTTTTGATATTTATAACTGCCATAATCCATGAATTTGCAAATCGGCGGTACGGCTTTGGGTGAAACTTCAATGAGATCAAAACCACGCTCTCTGGCCTCAGCGAGCGCTTGTTCTTTTTTCATGACTCCCAAGTTTTCTCCGTTCTCATCAATAATCATAACTTCCGGAGCGAATATTTTTTCATTAACTCGGAATTCTTTGATGCCGGTTGGTTGTTGGTAGCCTCTGAATGATTTTCTCATTAAAGTTTTTTGGTTATTTGTTTTTTTGTGGAGATGAGGAGTAATGAACTCCTGTCTAGAAATAATGACTGGCAATTAGTTTACAAGCTTTGGCTTTTTTATTTTGTTTGTCGGCAATGATCTATAAAAAAAGCAAAAAAATCATCGCTCTGCCCAAAAGGTTTAGGGCTGATCATTTGAGCGCTAATCAGTCCGAGCCAGATGGTTATAACACCGCTGACTGCCTATCTGACGTTAGCAGGACGATGGTTGTCGTTTTTAGGCGGCAACTGGAGCAAAAGCTAAGCCGCTAAAAGCGGTTTTCACTTTGGCCAATAAGTTGTTTACACTTATTATTTGGTAATTTTTTTACGAGTAATCACCAAGCTCGGCTTGCCAAAAGCCGACTTATTCCTGTCGAAGCAAAACATCCCCATAATTAATTTTTCAAAGTCCGCTGGATTTCTCTATTCGCCTCTCGTTTTTTAATGGTTTCTCGCTTGTCTATCTTGCTTTTGCCTTGTCCGAGAGCGATAGTGACTTTTACTAGTCTCTTATTAGTATATACATTTATGGGTATAATTGTCAAGCCTTTTTGCTTGCCTTTGCCTAGCAGGGAATCAATTTCTTTTTTGTGCAATAGCAGTTTTCGGCGGTGATCTGGCAAATAGTCTACTTGGGCGTTTTTGGCCGGTAGATATGGTGATATATGCGCCCCCACTAGCCAAGCCTCGCCATTATGGTCAATAGAGACATAACTGCCCTTCAGACTTATCTGCCCTTTTTTGACTGACTTTACTTCCGGACCTGACAAAACCAGCCCGGCTTCAAATTGATCCAGAATTTTATAATTGAAGGTTGCGTCCTTATTGTTGATAATTAGCTTCATAATTTTATTGACACCAGTTCTCTCAAATAGTATAATTTAGTTGAATAAATTATAAACAAAATAATCATTTATGGCCAGCACTGACAACAAAAGAGTATTAATAGATATTTCTACTCTCACCTTAATAAAAGTTTTATTAATCATCGTGGCGGCGTTTTTTCTGTTTTATATCCGCGATATTGTGTTGATTGTTTTTGTGGCGCTTATTTTATCTTCGGCTTTTGATCCTATAGTTAATTGGTTGCAAAAAAAAGGTGTGCCCAGATCACTAGGTATCGGCCTTATTTATTTATCAATGATTGTTATCGTCGGATCTTCCACCTATTTAATCATTCCACCGCTTATCATTGAAATCAATCAGCTCTCCAAAGATTTTCCAATGTATTGGGAAAAATTAAATGGCGGTTGGCAATTTGTCCAAGCCTATTCCAATGGCGCTAATATTCAAGATTACATTTCAACCATTGAAAGTAATTTGAGCGGAGCCTTAAGTGGCGTATTTAGTACGGTCTCTTCGTTTTTTGGCGGTGTTATTTCTTTTATCGTTATTATGATGATTACTTTTTATATGACCATTGAAGAACAGTCATTAAAAAGGGTCATCCGTTCTATGGTGCCGGACAAATATCAGCCTTACACCATGCAACTCATAAATCGCATGCAGGAAAAAATCGGTTTGTGGCTCAGGGGCCAAATTATTTTGTCAGTGATTATCTTTTTATTGGCTTGGCTTGGTCTTAGTGTTTTAGGAGTAAAATACGCCTTGGTGCTGGCTTTGTTTGTCGGTGTCACCGAAATCATCCCTTATTTGGGAGCTATTGCCGGCGCAGTACCGGCTGTGCTTATTGCTTTTACGCAATCAACGACTTTGGGACTCTGGACAATTTTCTTGTATCTGCTTATTCATCAATCGGAAAACCATATTCTAGTGCCACAAGTAATGAAAAAAACTGTTGGTCTCAATCCGATAGTGGTTATTGTGGTTATTCTTATCGGTGCGCAAGTAGCTGGGCTTTGGGGTGTGCTCTTGTCTGTGCCTGTGACGACAGCACTAAGTGTTTTAATAGAAGATCTGTGGGAAATCAAAAAAGAAGAAGCATAAATTTGTTTGTTGAATAATTTTAATTTTGTTATAATCATCAATACATATTTTAATAAATAATGAGGCGAAAAAAAATCGCACTCAATAGGGAGATAAAAAAATGGCGTACAAGAGAACAACTAGATTCCAATCGGACGATCCGATGATGGAAAATGAAGATCAACCATATCGCCAAAGTCGAGGCGGTCAAGGCACAATGATAATTGTTGCTATTTTGGTGGTGATTGTGGTTTTGGCAGGTGGCTGGTTTTTAATGAGCAAATTCACTTCAGTCAATTTGCCAGGCTCATCTTTGGTTTCTGGAGGTAGTGATTGGCAGGCAATTTTTTTGACCAATGGCCAGGTGTATTTTGGCAAAGTCAAAGGCATGAATGACAAGACTGTGATTTTGGCAGATATTTATTATTTGCAAGTTGTGAATAAGCCGTTGCAAAGCACTCAAGAAGGCACGGCAGCTACCAATCAACAGCAAGAATTGACATTAATAAAATTAGGCAATGAGCTTCATGGTCCGGTTGATGAAATGAATATCAATCGTGATCAGGTTTTATTAACTGAAAAATTGAAAAAAGATTCGCGCGTGGTTCAAGCTATTAATAACTATGTCACCCAGCAGAAAAATGGGACAACTGAGGGTCAGCCAGGAACTGTTCCGGCCGGCACTGTGCAACAATAAGATTAAGAAAATTTTTAACCCCGCCCCTTGCTAGGAGCGGGGTTTTTGTTTGCTCAAAAAAGTGTGGTGAAAAAATTTGATTTTTGCTATAATTAAAGCAACAAAATTTATGCGTAAAAAAGCTAAACAAGAATTTTTTTTAGATAGTGATGGCAATAAATATTTTTTATTGTCAGAAATTGCTATGCTTGGTAAATACAGTTTGGATTATCTGCATTCAGTCGCCAAAAAAGGCCATTTGAAATCTTTTAAAATTGGTGAAGACTGGTTTACGAAGCATTCGTGGCTGGAAGAATTTGAAGATGGTGTTCGCAATGCTATTGATGGAGAAATTGAAAAACAAAAGCATAATTTTAAGCATTTTCAAAAATGGGTAAAACATTTATAGTCTATATTTTTAATGCTTGCCAAGATGATGTTTTTGGGGGTAAGATAGGAAGGTAAAAATAATCTTTAATTTATGTCAAAACAATCAGAAAAAAATGAAGCCATGGAGAAAATAGTATCCTTGTGCAAACGTCGTGGTTTTGTGTTTCCAGCTTGTGAAATTTATGGCGGTTTTGCCAACGCTTATTCCTATGGGCCATATGGCGCGGAACTAAAAAATAATATCAAACGATTGTGGTGGAAAAAATTTATTGATGACCGACAAGATATGGTAGGACTGGACGGGCCTATTTTGCTCCATCCCAAGCTTTGGGAGGCAAGTGGTCATTTGACTGGTTTTAATGACGCTATGGTGGATTGTAGGGCTTGTAAAAGGCGCTACAGAGCTGATCATTTGGTGAGTGAGGCGACTGGGCAGGATTTGGAGGGTGATTTGTCGGCCATGACCAAGATTATTCAAGAAACAATAAAATGTCCGAATTGTGGCAAACAAGATTGGACAGAAGCTAGACTGCTCAATATGATGTTCAAGACAGAGATGAATGGTATTGATGAACCAATATATCTAAGGCCGGAAACTGCTGGTGCGATTTTTGCTGATTTTAAAAATGTAGTGGATTCTTGCCGTGTCAAAGTGCCTTTTGGTATTGGTCAAATCGGTAAAGCTTTTAGAAATGAAATCGTGGCCAGAAATTTTATTTTTCGCGTGCGTGAATTTGAACAAATGGAAATTGAATATTTTATTTCACCAGATACTGAGTGGGAGCCAATGTTTGATAATTGGTTGGAAGCTCAGGAAGAATTTGCTCGTGAGCTTGGCGCCAAACCAGAAGATTTAAAACGTTATGAGCACCCAAAGGAAAAGTTATCGCATTATTCTCGTAAGACCGTAGATATTGAATATAATTTTCCTTTTGGTTTTTCTGAATTATTCGGCTTGGCTCATCGTGGAGATTTTGATTTGTCTCAACATCAAAAATTTTCTGGAACCAATTTGGAATACACGGACTCTCAGACTAGTAAAAAATATTTGCCACATGTGTTGGAGCCCACTTTTGGTGTTGATCGGGCAATTCTTGTGGCTTTGTCATCTGCCTATACCGAAGAAGATTTGGGTGAAGGTGATTCTCGTGTGGTTTTGAAATTTCCGCCACGTATTGCGCCAGTCAAGGTAGCTGTTTTTCCACTGCTTAAAAATAAACCTGAACTCGTGGCCAAGGCCAAAGAAATTTTTGACACTTTGCGATCAGAATTTAAATGCGAATTTGATGACAATGGCAATGTGGGCAAACGCTATCGTCGCCAAGACGAAATCGGCACGCCATTTTGTGTGACGGTTGATTTTGATTCTCTTGAAGACGGAGCTGTCACGGTGCGTGACAGAGACACTATGAAGCAGGAGAGAATTCAAATCGCAGAATTGGTAAATTATTTTAAAGAGAAATTAAATTAAATATTTTCCATGTATCAAAAAACCAAATTAAAAAATGGCATCAGATTAATTTCTGCTCCCATTAAAGAAACCAAGACAGCTGATTTGCTGGTGTTGGTTAAAGTTGGCTCGCGTCAAGAAACAAAAAGTATTAGTGGCATTTCACATTTTATTGAACATCTAATGTTTAAAGGTACGACCAGGCGACCAAACACTCTTTCACTTTCCAAAGAGCTTGACGGCATTGGCGCCGAATATAACGCTTTTACAGGCAAGGATTTTACAGGTTATTATATTAAGGCGGATACGCGTCATTTATCGTTGGCTATTGATGTGCTTTCTGATATGTTGCTTCATTCCAAATTTGATAATGAAGAATTGGAGCGTGAAAAAGGCGTGATTGTAGAAGAAATAAATATGTATGAGGATAATCCACTTATGTATGTTGACAGTCTGTTAGAACAATTGATTTATGGTAGTAATGATCCGCTTGGTCGCATGATTGCCGGCAGTCGCGAATCAGTCAAAGGCATTAAACAAAAAAATATTCTTGATTATAAAAATAATTTTTATAACGGCAAAAATACTGTGATTGCGCTTTCCGGCGCATATCAGAAAAGCCACTTAAAAGAAATTGAAAAGAAATTTAATTTTGTCGCTGGTCAGGGAGAGAGTAAAATTCAAAAATTAACCATTAATCAAAAACAACCACAGTTCAAAGTGCATTTCAAAGAGACCGAACAGGTGCAAGTGGCTTTGGGTTTTCCTTCATACGCCTATACCAATCCTAAAATTTTTGCTCTGCAACTCATGTCCATTATTTTGGGTGGTAATATGAGCTCGCGTTTGTTTGTGGAAGTGAGAGAACGCAATGGTTTGGCTTATTTCGTGCGAAGCAGTGTTAATACTTATCAGGATACTGGCAATTTAACCATTCAAGCCGGATTGGATAAATCACGCATTGAACAGGCTGTGAAATTGATTTTATCAGAACTTAAAAAAATAAAAGAAGGTGGGGTCAACACTGAAGAACTGCAACGATCAAAAGATTATTTGGCAGGACGCCTAGCCATTGACTGGGAAGACAGCTCATATGTGTCGCAATTTTATGCCAGCCAGGAATTATTTTTGAAAAAAATTCTGACACCGGAAGAAAGGCTGAAAAAAATAATGAGTGTCACTCAAAAACAAATTAAAGAAGTGGCCGGTGAAATTTTTGATTTTAATCGTTTGAATTTGGCGGTCATTGGTCCATTTAAAGATGATAAAATTTTTAGAAAAATAATTCAATAAAATTATTCTATGCGTATTGGTATTGATTGTCGGACAATTTTAAACACTCAAGGCGGAGAAGTGGCCGGAGTCGGCCATTACACTTATTTTTTGTTGAAAAATATATTGGAAATAGATAAAAATAATAAGTATATTTTATTTTTTGATGATCGCTATAAAGACACTGATTGGTTGAAAAAATATCAAAATGTGGAAATTAATTTTTTTCCTTTTTATCAATATAAAAAGTATTTACCTTTCGCTTATTCGCAAATGCTCATCAGTGGACTTTTAAATCAAAAAAAATTGGATGTTTTTCATGCCGTGGCCAATACTATTCCGCTTTTTTATACTAAGCCGTCAATTGTGACTATTCATGATTTGGCTATTTATAAATATCCTGAATTTTTTCCTACAACTCTGCTCAATCGCCAGACCTTTGCCACCAAAACTTTGGTGCCCAAGTCTATCGCCAAGGCATCAAAAATTATTGCTGTTTCCAAAAATACCAAGTCAGACATTATTGAAGAATTTGGTATTCCCGCCAACAAAATAGAAGTGGTGTATGAGGGTTTTGAAGGATTTAATAAAAGCTGTTCTGATCCGATTTATTTTGAAAGAATAAAAAATAAATATGGTGTTAGTGACAAGTATATTTTGTTCTTGGGCACGGTTGAGCCTAGAAAAAATATTCCTGCTTTGGTTCGCGCTTTTAGAAATTTAAAGCTTCTTCATGATTCACCCATAGCTGATTATCAATTAATAATCGCTGGCGGGCGTGGTTGGAAAGATGAAGGTATTTATACGGCTATTGCCGATGCCAATGCCAGTTTAATTGGCGTTAACAAACAACGAAGCGGTCATGAGCGCCGTGGTGGTTTGGACAAGAGAAGCGAAAAAGAAAAAGCTCAGTTGGGTGAACGTCGCCAAGGGCAAGAAAGAAGACAAAATCAGCCAGTCAAATATATCGGTTATGTGGAGAGCGAAGAAAAAATTTGTTTGCTTCGCCAAGCCAGTTGTTTTGTGTTTCCTAGTTTGTATGAGGGTTTTGGTTTGCCGGTTTTAGAGGCTATGGCCAGTGGCACGCCAGTCATTGTGAGTAATGCCGGTTCTTTACCGGAATTAGTCGGAGAAAATGCCGGCTTGATCGTGTCGCCAAATAAAGAAAACGAAATTGCCGATGCTATTACTCAAATCGTCACGGATAGTGGCCTAAGGGAATCACTGGTGCAAAATGCTCTAAAACGAGCTCATGATTTTTCTTGGCGGGAATGCGCGCTGAGGACGATCGCTGTTTATGAAGGGGTGAAAAAATAAGATAACTTTTTTGTAATTAAAAAAACGGCTTAGTCGCCGTTTTTTTTGTTTTTGTTTTTTATAACATTCCTAGCATCCAAACTATTAATATCATAAGAAAAAATTGAAGTATCATGCCGGTTTTTAGGCTGACATCAACTTTATATTCGCCCATTAAGTAATGATGTATGTCCATGTGCTTGTTAGCAAACCAGTTTAGGAATTTATTATTAGTAAGTTTGGACAAGGCTACTAAGATGTCTGGCAGGATGCCTCCGATAATCGCCCAAATCACACTATCGTCTCTGGCGAATTGAAAGTTTTTAAATAAGAATAAAAGAAACATGGCCATAAAAAAAGTATCCACACTGCCATACATAGCCATGAATTTGAAATCTTCATGTTCGCGAATTTTAAAACCCAAAAAAGTACGGCCGAGTTTTTCATCGCCGTGCGGAATCATGTCAAAAATAAAGTGAAAGAAAAAAGCGACAATAAAAGCCAGGAACACATTTGGAACTTTTTTGCCGATATAGGCCGAGGCGGCCGCATGAACAGTTAGAAACATAAATTTATGGTTATTTAAGGCTGATTTTATTATACCACTGGCAAAAATATTTGACAATTGACTCCATTTATCTTAAGATAAATAGGAAATTAATCAAGCCGAAGTGGCGGAATTGGTAGACGCGCACGACTCAAAATCGTGTATAGAAATATGTGAGGGTTCGATTCCCTCCTTCGGCATAACACAAAATAAATATGGAAAACTCAGACCAACTTCAGCCCAACGACGGCAAAAATTTAGCCATAGAATTTGATGGCCAAAAGTGGCTCAGGTTGCCACTCAAAACTCATGTCATTACCAAAGATGACAATATAGTTGAAGT